>PEVX01000017.1:37208-60911 GCA_002780285.1 Candidatus Pacearchaeota archaeon CG06_land_8_20_14_3_00_35_12 | reverse complement strand
TGCAATAATGATTGCAAGCACTGCTTCTTTTGCCCTTCTCTCTCAAGAAGAAAATTCATCAAGCTCTTTAAAGCAAAAATATGGGAATTTTACATTTAACCGACAAGGAGAGCTTTGGCAGACAACAGCAGGCGGAAAAGACATTTCAACATTATATCTCCCTCAACAAACTGAGAATATAACCTGCAATAACTGCAATCTGGCAAGCCTGCAGAGCGTTGAAAACAAGGAAATTTATTTCAGCGTTGATTCTTCATTTCCTTTCGCAGGAATAAACGAGATTGAAAGAAATATCCAGGATTCTGCGATAAGACTGCAGTTATCCTGCCTAAAAGAATCTGAAAACAGCAGTTTCTGCGTTGAGCACGACTTTCCCATCAAGACATGCCCCCAGGAAACACAGAATTTCAACAATATTTTTGTCTTTGAGATGAGGGAAAGCAAAAACAATGAAACAAAAGTTTTATATTCCAATGGATGTGTTAAAATTGAAGCTGAAAATTCAACAGAATTGGCAAGAGCTGCTGATTCGCTGATTTTCGCGATGTTTAAAATTAAAAAATAAGATGGCTGGAAAAAAGAAGATAGATAAGAAAAAAGTGAGCAAAGAAGACGAGTTGGACAATCAGGTTAAATGGATTATATTTATCTGCGTTCTTGTCGCAGTTGCTTTTTTTACATGGTATTTCTTAGCACACAGAGTTGAAACAATCAACTGGAATAATTTTACATTTCATAAAGCAACAGTCGGAAAAGACAATGGATGGGAGACGAATTTAACAATAATCAAAAACGGGCAGGCATATAGTATTCCTATTTTCCTGAGAAATAATCCTTTGGAGCTTGAAAAGATTGAAGTGAATTCAGGAAATTTATATCCGCAAGCAACAATTTCTGTGACTCCTGAACTTTTCAACTGTTCTGACACAATTCTTTCAGCAACTGTCTTAGCTCAATTTTTGAGTGTTTTTGGAATAAAAAGCCAGGCAGCTGTAACAACTCTTACAGAAGGATTTTCAGAATCTCAAGTAAAAGACTGCTCTGATGCAATCACAAGCACTGTTTTATTATTAAAAAAAAGCGAGGATAATAAAACAAGAATTTATCCTGATGAAAAGCATGGAAATTGCATCATAATTGAAATAGAGGAGTGCAATATTATGAAATCTATTGAAAGATATATGACTGCAAAAATCTCTGACCTAACAAAACAGAAAAATCAGACTGAACTTTCTAATTCATCAAATTCAAGCGAAATGGTTGCAAGCAACCAGACACCATTTAACCTAAGCAACTTAGCGCAATCATAAAAGTTAAAAGTCATCATTGATTTCTTTTTTAATGCCGGGATGGCCCAATGGTAAGGCGCCAGCCTTGAGTAAGCTCTTTTTATCTTAGAAAGAAAAAAGATTTTGGAGAAAAAAGAACTTAGAAAGCAAGCTGGTTTCGCGCAAGCGATCTGGGGGTTCGATTCCCTCTCCCGGCGTCAGAGCCTTGCAAATAATTCAGAAGCATCTAAGAAAAATTCTTTTTAGAAAAAAATATAGAATTAAAAAATAATCGGCTTGACAAATTTGTAAAACTCAATTGCTTCATTCAGCTTATCTTTTGTTTCTGAATAAACAGTCAAAAGCTTATCGCCTTTCTTTACTTCTTCATCCAAATGTTTGTAAAGATAAATTCCTGCTGCCTTGTCAGCAGGAGCTCCTGCTCTTCTTGCAAGAGCTGCTATTTTCTTGTTTTCAATAGTTTTAATCTTGCTGTTTTTTTCAGCAAGTATATTGCAAGAGAATTTTGCAGGCATTAATTTTTTATTCAAATTATCCAAATTTCCGCCCTGCGCCCTGATTATTTCATTAAATTTTTTAAATGCCTTGCCTGAATTAAGTATTTCTCTTGCAAGAATTTCTCCTTGGAGTTTTTTTGCCCTGTCTGTGATTTCAAGAATTCTGCCTGAAAGCATGATTGCTTTGTTCTCCAAATCTTTTGGAGCATTTTTATCCCTGCGAAGAATTGAAATAATATCGCGCAATTCAAGAACAGGGCCGACACCATTTCCAATCGGCTGGCTTCCATCTGTCAGTATAATCTGCAGATTCAATTTCAAGATTTTAGCAATTTCCTTGAATTTTGAGGCAAGCTTTAATGCAGATACTCTTTCAACTTTTGCAGATTTTCCAAATGGAATATCTAAAAGAATATGAGTTGAACCAACAGCAAGTTTTTTAGCAAGAATGCTTGCAATTAATTGCGCTTCTGGGTCAAGAGAAATTAATCTTTCAACTTGGATAATTTTATCATCAGCAGGAGCAAGCCCTAATGCACCGCCCCAAACCATGCAACCTCCAACTTTATTCACTATTTTTTTCATTTTATCAATGCGAAATTCAACAGGCGCAATAACTTCTATTACATCTGCTGTTCCTGCCGCAGATGTTATTGCCCTTGAAGAAGTCTTAGGCATTGTCAATCCAGCAGAAGTGCAGATCGATACAACCAATGGCGTTGTTCTATTGTTTGGGATTCCTCCAATACTGTGCTTATCTGCAATTATCTTTTGCTTAAGATTAAGTTTAGAGCCTGTTTCAACCATTGCATGAGTTAAATCAGCAATTTCTTGCGAAGACATCCCTCTTGTATACATTGCAGAGATAAAATATGCAATTTCTGATTCTGAAAGTGCATTATCCCCTATGTCTTGGATTATAGCAAAAATTTTTCTTTTTTCAAGAGAAAGCCCTTTTAATTTTTCATAAATATAATGAATGCTCTGACGGGCAGGCGCAGGGTCTATATCGACAAATTTTCCAGCCCTTATTCCAAGACTTTTGACAATCTCTTCAGAAAGTGCAATCTCATTTTTTCCAATAAATCCTCCAACAACAGTGTCAATCAAAACAATTATTTTTGCCCTCTCAGTTTTTATTTTTGCCCTGTCATCAACATGCAGTCCAAGGGCCCGAGCTGTATCTGAATGCAAAATAGCGACTGGCCTGCCAGCAGATAGTTTCAATGATTTTGCTTTAAGTCTCATCTTCCTCTTTTAAAATTATTAAGTGATTTCTGCAAGCCTTCCTGTTCTGTAATAATCTATGAAAAGAAGCAAATAATCAAGAATAATTGGTCCAAGAATTATTCCAACTGCGCCAAATACAGACAAGCCTCCCAACATGCCAAGCAGGATTGTAAGAGGCGATAGTTTTGTCTGCTTGCTAAGTATGAGTGGAGTCAGAGTATAGATTATTACGGCTGATACAAGAGCACAATATATCAAAAGGCCAAGTCCTCCTGCGACATTTCCAGAAATCATCATTATAATTCCTGCTGGAACCCAAACTAAACCGCTTCCAAGTATAGGAAGAATTGCGAGCAATGTTGAAACAACAGATAAGAGCAAAGGCTGAGGAGCACCGAAAGCATAGAATCCAATAGCCATAGAAATTCCCTGAATTAATCCAAGAATTATATATCCCCAGACAACGCCTTTTACAATTTCCTTGAATCTCGTGAAAAATTTGTCCCTAATTTCTTCTCTGAAAGGCATTATGTCCTTGAGTTTCGAGCTTATTTCTTTTCCATCCCTCAAAAAGAAAAACATAACAAAAAACATTACAAATATTTGAAGCAGCATGGTTGGCGCATCTTCTATAAATTTGCTTACGCTGTTCATTAAAAATAAGGTGGCTCTGGTAACTATTTGATTTAATGACATGCTTAAATCCCTTCCAATATCCTGCTTGAAAGTTGTCAAAACAAACTGCCTTACAGGCTCTCCAAGGTCAATTTTCTGTGTGTTTTGGTAGAAGCTGAAAGACTCTTTTACAATTATGGGTGCTAGAAAAAAGGAGATTGCAAGAATCACAATAATTATAATCAAACAAATAGCCAAGCTTATACCATTTT
This sequence comes from Candidatus Pacearchaeota archaeon CG06_land_8_20_14_3_00_35_12, assembly GCA_002780285.1. Lineage (GTDB taxonomy): Archaea > Nanobdellota > Nanobdellia > Pacearchaeales > PEVX01 > PEVX01. The sequence continues at coordinate 57,008 of PEVX01000017.1, read as the reverse complement.
TATGCTTGTGTTTGGTTTTATCGTCGAGCAAATTAAAAAAAGGATTAAAAATATAGGCAAAAACAATCGCGAAAATAATCGCTGAAATATAGGGCTTGATTAGAAAAAAGGCTAGCACTAAAAGGATAATAATAAGCGAAATTGCAAAAGCCTTTCTTGTAGTAGTCTGTTCAGCCATAATCCATCAAAGATTTTTAAATCTTATAAACTTTTTGTCGAGAAGAAATTTAAAAGCACAGGAAAGATTTTTAAATCAACTTTCTTTTTTCATCTTATGAATTTTATAAAAAAGATTTTTGAGGGAAAGGGCGATGGTTCTGTTCATCAGCAGTTTGTCAGATTTGGAAGAGGTTTATTTGAAAGAAGGACAGTAATGGCTGTTAAAAAAACAGGGAAAATAAAAATAAACACGAGTTTTGAATTGACAAATGACATGGTTCTTTTTGTTTTTGAAAACGTGGCCAAAGCAAGAGTTTCTGGAGTGATTTTTGCAAGAGAAGAGATTCCAAGCCTTGGCAAGGGCATTTCAAAAAAAAGCCTGGTTGAATACAATGTAGATAGGGAAATGGCAAGTTCTGAAATAGAGGAAATCGCAAAAAAATCATATTTCATGCTTTTGGATTGTTCGGCAAACGGAATAAGTTTAACTACAAAAAAGAAGCTTCCAAAACCGAGCGCGAAAAGCGGAAAGATGAATGACAAATTCTGCGTCCTTGAAGCAGATTTAAAATATCTCCCACAAGTAACAGAAGAATTTCTTTTTGATTTGAAGGAAAAAGGGGCTAAAAAGATAGAAATAAGCCATGATTACCAGATAAATGAAATAATCCTTCCAAAAGGGGAAAAAGACCCTGAAAAAATCAGAATTCTTGCAAAAAGAAAAGGGGAAATCATCAGAAAAACAGTTGCAGACGGCCAAGAAACTGTCTCTAAGATTGCATTTGCTGCCTAAATCCCGATGAGGGCGCAAGGTTTATAAATTGCTTGAATTTGACATTTTTGGAAAATTTTCGTTAAATAAGCTTAGTTTTTAGGGGAATAGCTAAGCATCTCAAAGATGCTAAAAAAAACAAATTTAAAAATTTTGATAGGAAATGCCGAAGATACATCGTCCAAGATATGGAAGTCTACAAGTTTGGCCCAGAAAAAGGGCTGCTAAACTTTTACCTAGTGTAAACTGGGAAGCTATCAAAGAACCTAAATTCAAATTACCTCTTCTTGGTTTTCTTGGCTATAAAGTCGGAATGGCTCAGGCCATTGTCCGAGACAATACAAATTTTTCTGCCTCAAAAGGCAAGCAAATCGCTATCCCTGTTTCTATCATCGAATGCCCTCCAATGAAAATTTTCTCATTAAGATTCTATAAAAACAATAATGTTGCAAAAGAAATTCTGAACGAAAATCCAGATAAAGAGCTTGGAAGGAAAATGCGCCTTCCAAAAACCACAAAAACAAAAGAAGAAATTGAAAAAATCCAGAATGAATTAAACAATTATGAGGATTTGAGAATCATCATCTATACTGTTGTTAAAAAAACAACCATAAAAAAAACTCCGGACATTATCGAAGTTGGGTTGAATGGCAGCATTCAGGAAAAATTTGAATTTGCCAAAGCACATTTAAGCAAAGAGATTATTGTTTCAGACATATTGAATAAAGGACAAATTGTAGACATAAGAGCGGTAACAAAAGGAAGGGGGCTTGTTGGACCTGTAAAACGTTTTGGAATGGGCTTGAAAGGGTACAAATCAGAAAAAGGAGTGAGAAGGCCTGGTTCTTTAGGTGCATGGACTCCAAGCAAAGTTTCAATGAGCGTTCCATTGGCAGGGCAAACGGGATTTTTTTCAAGAGTTCAATATAACAATAAGGTTGTTGATGTTGAAAGCATCAGTAAAAAAAATATCAATCCAAAAGAGGGATTTCAAAATTTTGGCAATATAAAAACAGACTATATTGTTGTAAAAGGCTCTGTTGCAGGTCCTTCAAAAAGACAGGTCATAATAACAAGCCCATTAAGAGTAACAAAAAATATTCTAAAACAAAACTTAGAGATAATTAACTTGCAATAAAAATGAAAAGCCAAATTTTAGACATTTCAGGGAACAGAAAAAAGGAAGTTGAACTTCCTTCATGCTTTGAAGAGACAGTCAGAGAAGATTTGATTGCAAAATCATACAGAGTTTCCTCACTTGCGCAAAGAACTCCAAATGGAAATTGGCGGCTTTCAGGAATGGAAGCCAGCGCCCATGGAAAGCTCAGCCACATGAGAGGAAGATGGAAAACTCAATACGGACACGGAATTTCAAGAGTTCCAAGGAAAATAATGTCCAGAAGCGGGGATAGGTTCAACTGGGTTGGGGCATTTGCATCAGGAACAAAGGGTGGAAGAGAAGCTCACCCACCAAAATCAGGAAAAGTACTTTCAAAAATAATCTCAAAAAAAGAAAGGGCAAAGGCATTAAGAACGGCCATTGCTGCGCTTGCGTCTTTTGAATGGATTAAGAAAAAATATTCAACCTTGAATAAAAAAGAAATGCTTGAAAAATTCAAAATAATGTCTTTTCCAATAATTTTAGAATCCAAAATAAATGAAATAAAGAAGACAAAAGAGCTTGTGATAGTTTTGAAAAAAATATTAAATGATTTTTATGAAAGTGACAAGAAAATTCTGATAATCACAAACAACAAATCAAATCTCAAAAAAATGAATGCTGTTGAAGTTACAACACCAAAAGAGATGAATATATTGCAGATTGCAAACGGCGGAGTTCCAGGAAGAATTGCAATATTCACAGAAGATGCAATTGAAGAAATGCAGAAAATGCCCAAATTTAAATGAAAATTAAAATGAACAAAAAAAGCTTACTTTATCCGTTGATGACAGAAAAAGCAGTAAAAATGCTTGATTCAGAGAACAAACTGACTTTTGTTGTGTCAATGGATTCAACAAAAGAGGAAATAAAAAAAGCATTTAGCAGGGAATTTAATGTCAAAGTCAAAAGCGTAAATACGCATATAATGAAAAATAAAAAAATAGCATTCATCAAACTTGCTCCGGAAAACAAGGCAATTGACATAATCACAAAACTTGGGTTAATGTAAAATGGGTAAACGAATAATTCAACAGGCGCGTGGAAAAGGAAGTTTAACTTACAGAGTAAAGAGAAAAGCATACAGCATCAGACTACAATATCCCGGAATAAGAGAGGGGAAGGGAAAAATCATATCAATAATAAATTCCCCGGCGCATTCATGCCCTATTGCAATTGTAAAAACCGAAAATAAAAAGTTTTATGTTGTTGCGCCTTCAGGAATTATTGAAGGACAAGAAATAGACATAGGAAAATCTGAAAATCCAAGAACTGGAGATATTCTGCCTTTGAAGTCAATACCTCTTGGAACAGCAATATGCAATTTAGAAGTTCTTCCAGGAGATGGCGGAAAACTTGTAAGAACTGCAGGCACATGTGCAAAAATAGTTAAAATTATTCCCGGCGGAATTTCAGTATTAATGCCTTCGAAGCAAGAAAAGATTTTCAATCCAGAAGTTCGCGCGACAATCGGGGAAACTGCAGCTGCTGGAAGAAAAGAAAAATCAATTGTAAAAGCAGGAAAAAAATGGCATATGATGAAAGCAAGAAACAAATTATGGCCAAGAACATCTCCAATTAAAATGAATGTTGTAGATCATCCATTTGGTTCAGGTAGAGGCAAGAATATGGGTAAATCTGGAATCGCGCCTGTTGGCGCTCCACCTGGAAGAAAAGTAGGATTATTGAGACCAAGAAAAACTGGAAGAGGAAAGGGATCGGTTGAAAGAAGATAAAATGCCAAAAGAATTTTTATATCGAGGAATTAAAATTGAAGAACTGAAGAAATTGGAAATAAGAGAATTTTCAAAATATCTGCCTTCAAGAAGAAGAAGAAGCGTCTTAAGACAGTATAATGAGATACAAAAATTCCTGAATGAATGCCTGAAGAAACAAACTGCAGGAAAACCAATCAGAACTCATAAAAGAAAAATGATGATTCTGCCATTGATGGTTGGAATGAGAATAGAAATACATAACGGAAAAGATTTCCTTCCTGTTGAAATAAAACCCGAAATGATTGGGCATCTCCTTGGAGAATTTTCATTCACAAGAAAGAAAGTCGCTCACTCTGCGCCTGGAATTGGAGCTACAAGAAGTTCATCCTCATTATCAGTCAAATAAAAATGGAAGAACAAAAAAAGGAAGAAAAAATTGAAAAAAAGGCTGAAGAAAAGCCTGTTAAAAAAATAGAGAAGCCGAAAAAAACAGAGGCAACTCTAAGAGGGGCAGACTTGCCCATATCAACAAAACACTCAATAGCAATATGTGATTTTATCAGAAACAAAAAGATAGATACAGCAATAAAACAGCTTGAAGATATTTTGCAATACAAAACAGCATTGCCTATGAGAGGAGAAATCCCGCACAGATTGAAAGGAGCAATTCCATCTGGAAGATATCCACAAAATTCAATAAAAGCATTCATAAAAATGCTGAAAAACCTGAAAGCAAACGCAACAAATGTGAATTTGAATGCTGAAAAACTCATAATCAGCAAGGCGATAGCCAACAAGGCAAATCGCCCTTCAAGACATGGAGGCAGAACCCATGGAAAAAGAAAAAGAAGCCATGTTGAGCTTGCAACAATAGAAAAAATTGAAATAGAAAAGAAAAAAATTGAAAAATGATTGAAAAAAAATTCATAACCGCGCAAAAACAGGAATTCATGATAATGGAATATATCAACAAATTTTTTGGAAAGGGAAAAGTCGGAGATGTAAGGATAGAAAGAACGCCAATTGGAGAAAAAATCATAATTTATACATCAAGACCCGGATTAATTGTAGGAAAAAAAGGAGAAAATATTCAGCAGCTGGTTCAGACATTCAAGAGAGATTATGGATTGGAAGCACCGCAAATTGAAGTAGTTGATGTTAGCAATCAATTTGATGCAAAAAGTGTTGGAGAGCAAATTGCATTATCTCTCGAAAGATTTGGACCTCTCGGATTTAAGATTGTTGCATACAGAATGATTGAGAAACTGTCTCGCATGGGCTGCCTCGGAGCAGAAATTATTCTGAGTGGAAAACTTCCAAGTGAAAGAGCAAGATCCTGGAGATTTGCATTTGGATACATGCAAAAAACAGGAGATTTTGCAATGAATGTAGATTCTGCAAACGTCACGGCTCAAACATTGCCTGGAACAGTAGGCATTAAAGTATCAATAATTCCTCCTGATGCAAAAATTTCAGATCAAATCAAACTCGACAAGGCAATGGTTCAGAATGAATTGAAAAAACAGCTTATTGTTGAAGAAATAAAAGAAGTTGAAGAAAAAAAACCTGGAAAGAAAAAGGAAAGAAAAAAACGGGAGAAAAAGGAAAAGAAAGAAAATGGTAATATTAAGAAATAAAGACATCAAAAATATGTCAAAAGAAGAACTTGATAAAAAATTGAAAGAATTAAATTTAGAACTTATGAAAATGTCTGCCCAAAGAGCGACGCATACTACCCCGACAAATCCCGGAAAGATTAAGGAGATTAAAAAAACAATTGCAAAAATATTCACAAAACTTAACAAATAGATATGGAAATTTGCCCAAAATGCGGACTACCGAAAGAAGCTTGCATCTGCGAGACACTTGCAAAAAGTGTTCAGAAGATAAGAGTTAAAGGTATTAAGAAAAAATATGGAAAGATAAGCACGCAAATCTTGGGAATGGACGACAAAAGCATCAACCTGAGAGATATTGCAAAGGAACTGAAAAGCGAGCTTGCATGCGGAGGAACCGTAAAAGACAGTATGATCGAACTGCAAGGAGATCATATTAAAAAAGTCAAGGAGAAACTCATTAAAATGGGTTTTCAAGTAGAATAAAAATGAATGAAAAAATGAAAAAAAATGAAGAGAAAGAAACAAACATAGCAAAGCAAACAGGAAAATGCAATGATAAAAAATGTCCATTGCATGGAGAAATAAGCGCAAGAGGAAGAATTTTTGAAGGAAAAGTAATAACCAAACATCCTAAAAGAATTGCAATAGAGCTTCAAAGAGTCATTTTTATACCAAAATATGAAAGATATATTTACAAAAAAACAAAAATTCATGCTCATTTGCCAGACTGCATGGCTGATAATGTCCAGATAGGGGATATTGTAAAAATACAGGAATGCAGGCCGCTCGGCAAAATAATACACAGTGTTGTTGTGGAGAAAGTAAAATGAAAGGATTAAGCGCAAGAATAACTCGAGGATTGCTCCTTGGTTCAGAAGTAATTGTTGCAGACAATAGCGGAGCAAAGATTGCAAGAATTACTGGAGTCAAGGGTGGAAAAAGCAGAAAAGGAAGACAAGTTGGTGCGGGAATAGCAGATTTAGTAAAAATAAGCGTAAGAAAAGGGCTGCCTGAAATGAAAGGTGTGCTTTTTGATGCTGTAATAATAAGGCAAAGAAGAGAATGGAGAAGGGCAAATGGAGAGAGAATATGCTTTGCAGACAATGCAGTTGCATTATTAAAAGACGAGAAAAATCCAAAAGGAACAATGATCAGGGGCGCGGTAGCAAGGGAGGTTGCAGAAAGATGGCCCGCAGTTTCAAAAATAGCTGCAGCAGTCATCTAAATACACAATAAAATGGGAAATTCAAAAATATCTGGATGGAAGGCGAGCAGAAAAGCAAGAAAACAGCATCTTTACAGAGCGTTAGCACCTTTGCATCTAAGGCACAAACTAATTTCAGCAAATTTAAGCAAAGAACTAAGAAAAAAATACAATAGACGAAACTTATCCTTAAGAAAAGGCGATGTTGTAAGAATAATGGTTGGAAAATTCAGGAACAGCAAGGGAAAAATAACTGAAGTAAATTGCCAAAATCTTAAGATTTATATTGAAAATATAATGCGAAAAAAAAGTGATGGAAGCAACGTTCCTATTCCTATAGATCCATCAAATGTTCAGATAATTGAACCTGCAATTCAGGATAAAAAAAGAATCAAAATCCTTGAAAGAAAAAACATTCCAAAATAAAATGACACATCTAAAAAGAATCACAATGCCAAAAACCTGGCCCTTGGCTAGGAAAGGATACAAATACATAGTTAAACCTCTCGCAGGCAAAAAAATTGAGTTTTGTCTGCCAGCAATGATAATTTTAAGAAATATTCTGAAAATTGGAAGAACAAGAAAAGAAATCAAAAAAATTCTTCAGGAAAAAGATGTTTTAGTGAATGGCAAGATTATTTCAGAGGAAGCATATCCTGTTGGTTTTTATGATATAATCAGCCTTCCAAAAATGGAAAAGTACTATAGAATAGAGTTGAGCGGGAAAGGAAAACTCAGCCCTATAGAAATAAGCAAGGAAAAAGCGATGAAAAGATATTCAAAAATAGTAAACAAAACAATTATCAAAAAAAACAAGATACAAATAAACTTTCAGGATGGATTAAATACCTTAGCTGAAAAAAATTTGCAGGCAAAAGTCAATGATTGCATTGTTTTTGATCTGCAAAATAAAAAAATCCTTAAAATAATCCCTTTTGAAAAAGGGTCTCATGTAATAATTATCGGAGGCAAGCATTGCGGGAAGGAAGGGAATATAGAAAAAATTGAAGGAGACATTACAACAGTCAAAACTAATAGCAACTCAATAAAAACAATAAAACAAAATTTATTTGTATGCGAAAAATGAAAAAAGAAAATAAAATTAAAGGAGAGAATCCAATGAGAAAAATAAAAATTGCGAAGGTGACTCTCAATATGGGATGTGGGGGAGACCAAGGTAAAGCTGTGAAAGCTGCAAAACTTTTGAAATTGATAGCTGAACAAGAACCAATCCCAACATTCGCAACAAAAAGAATTCCAGAATTTGGAGTAAGACCTGGATTATTGATGGGATATAAGGTTACTTTAAGAGGTAAAAAGACTGAAGAGATTATTAAAAAATTGCTTGGAGCAAAAGATAATAAGCTTAAGAGAAAACAATTCAATCCTAGTTCAGTTTCTTTTGGAATAAAGGAATATATCCAGATTCCGGGGATGCAGTTTCAAAGAGATGTCGGAATAATGGGATTAGAATGCTGCATTGATTTTGAAAGAGCTGGCTGGAGTATTACAAGGAAGAAGAAAAGCAGAAAAATTCCGAAAAGACATAAAATAGAGAAAGAAGAAATTATGAAATTTATGGAGGAAAATTTCAATACTACACTGATATAAAATGAGCGCAAGCGACTGGAAAAAGATTTTGAATCAACTTGAAAACAAACCTGCTGTAAGGGCGCGCTTCTTAAAATACTGCAAGCCCAAAGAAAGAAAATTTGGGATGGCTGCTAAAAAATGTGTGAGATGCGGCAGATTTGGAGCACATATAAGCACATATGGGCTGAATCTTTGCAGACAATGCTTCCGAGAGATAGCAAAAAAAATAGGATTTAAAAAATACTACTAAAAATGGCAGATATAATTTCCTCAGCGTTAAATGAGATAATGAATGCAAAGAAATTTGGAAAATCAACTTGCATAATCAAGAATTTTTCAAAACTATTGATTGATGTCCTTGAAATAATGAAAACTCATGGATATGTAGAAGATTATTCAATTGAAAAAGGAAAATTTGAAGGACTCATCATAAAACTTGGGAAAGTAAATGAATGCAAGTCAATAAAACCGCGTTTTACAGTGACTAAAGATGAAATAGACAAGTATCTGAGAAGATTCTTGCCCGCAAGAGATTTCGGAGTAATGATTATCAGCACGAGCAAAGGTCTTATGACTCATCAACAGGCAATAGAAAAAGGAGTTGGGGGCTGCTTAATTGCTTACTGCTACTAAAATGAGAAAAGATTTAATTGAAGTGATTGAATTTCCAGAAGGAAGCGCAGAACTAATAGATGGAAAAATAAAAATAAGCGGAAAAGAGGGGGCGATTATGGAAAGAATTATTCCTGGACTTTTTCCAAAAATCGATGGTAAAAAAATAACAATAGAAGTAAAGAAATCAACTAAAAATGAAAAAAAGCTTTTGAAAAGCTTTGCGGCACATATAAAAAAGGCAATCAAAGGAGTAAATAAAAAATATATCTACAAAATGCAGATATGCTTTGTACATTTTCCTGTAACTGTGACATATGACTCCTCAAAAAGAGAATTAACAATCAAAAATTTCTTAGGGGAAACCAAACCAAGAGTCGCAAGAATCCTTCCAAATGTTGATTTGAAAATAGAAGGAGACAAAATAATTTTAGAATCAATAGATAAAGACGCTGTTGGTCAAAGCGCGGCAAATATTGAGATTACAACAAAAATAAGGTCCAGAGATAGAAGAATTTTTCAGGATGGGATATGGATAACCGAAAAGGATGGAAAATCAATTTAAAATGAAAAAGAAAATTTTTGTAAGAAAAGATACATGGAAATTCTCTCGTTTTGGAAAAGGAAGAAAGAAAAAAAGAACATGGCGCCGCCCTCGAGGAATGCATGGAAAAATAAGGCTTAAGATAAGAGGGCATCCATCACAACCATCTGTTGGATATAAAAATGTAGCCAATGTACGGGGAAAAATACAAGGATTAAATCCTAAAACAATTTACAATGAACAAGAATTAACTAATTTAGGGAAAAATGATATTGCAATAATCGGAAATGTTGGATTAAAGAAGAAGATTTTGCTTGTTGAAAAAGCAAAAAGCTTAGGCATTAAAATAGCCAACCTAAATGCTGATGAATTTTTAACAAAATTCAAAATAAAAGGAAAGAAATAAAATGAGACTTGAAACACAAAAAAGAATAAGCGCAGATATCCTCGGCATAGGAAAGAAAAGAATCTGGTTTGATCCGCTTAGAATTTCAGATATTCAAGAAGCAATCACAAGACAAGACCTAAAAGATCTCATAAAAGAAGGAGCAATCAAAAAAATGCCAGTTCAGGGAGTTAAAAGAAGGTCTGGAAAAACAAGAGAAGGAAGATATGCAAAGGGCAGGAGAAGAGGAATGGGAAAAATAAGAAAAAGAATACAAGTAAGAAAAAAAGAATATGTCTGGAAAATAAGAAAGATGAGAAAATATCTTAAAATGCTCAGAAGAGAAGGAAAAATTAACAAGACAGAGCACACTAAAATGAGAAGATTGGCAAAATCTGGCATTTATTCAAATATTCATAAAATAAAAGAAGTGATGAAAGCAAAATGAAAATTTCAAAATTAAAATATAAACGAAGAAGAGAAGGAAAAACAGATTATAAGGCTAGATTTTTTCTCTTGAAAGGCGGCTTGCCTCGCCTTGTTGTTAGGAAGACAAACAAATACATCCTCGCTCAAGTTACAATTGCAAAAGAAGCTCAGGATTTTGTAGAAATGGGGATCAGTTCAAAACATTTAGCATCTTTAGGATGGACTTTTTCATTCAAAAATCTTCCTGCAGCTTATATGACTGGATTCCTCTTAGGAAAAAAAGCACTTGAGAAGAACATAAAGAAAATGATTCTTGATACGGGAATAATAAAATCAACAAAGGGCTCTAAAATTTATGCTTTTGTTAAGGGGGTAATTGATTCTGGAGTTGAAATTCCGCATGACGCAAAAGTATTTCCTGACAATTCAAGAATTTTAGGAGAGCATACAAAAAATGCTGAAAAAATAAAAAACATTATAAATAAAATCAAGGGACAAAAATAAAAATGGAAAAAACAGAAATTAAAGAAGAAAAAGTTGAACTAAAAAAAGAAGAGAAAGAGAATATTGCTGAAAAGGTAGATGAAAAAGAGACAGAGAAAGAAAGCAAGGAAGAATACAAAGAAATTAAAGAACTTACAAGAGAAGAAAGAATCGAAGAAAGGCTTGAACAAGCAAGAAAAGAGAGACTTGCAGTATGGAAGCCTAAAACAAAATTGGGAAAACTTGTAAAAGAAGGAAAAATCAAAGATATAGATGAAATATTTGAAAAAGGAGACAAGATTGAAGAGGCAGAAATTGTTGATTCACTAGTTCATTTGAGTTATGCATTGGTAAAAATTGGACAATCAAAGGGAAAATTTGGCGGTGGAAAGAGAAGAGAGTGGCGTCAAACTCAGAGAAAATCTGCAGAAGGCAATATCCGTAATTTTGGAGCCTTGGCAATAGTTGGAGATTTAGCCGGGCATGTTGGTGTTGGTTATGGCAAAGCAAAAGAAACAGTTCCTGCAAGAGAAAAAGCTGCAAGATATGCAAAGTTAAACCTCGTTAAAATAAAAAGATCATGTGGAAGTTTTGATTGCGGATGCAAAGAAGAACACAGCATTGCTTTTGCGGCTGAAGGAAAAGTTGGAAGTGTTGTTGTTAGAATTATGCCTGCGCCGAAAGGAACCGGGCTTGTTTGCGATGATGAATGCAAAAAACTTTTTAGGCTTGCAGGAATAAAGGATATCTATACTAAATCATTCGGACAAACAAGAACAAAAATAAACATGATAAATGCTACCTTGGCAGCGCTTAAAAAAGTTTCAGCAATTTAATTGAAAAATGAAAATAGCAATAATAAAAATAGTTGGAAGCATAGATGCCTCAAAAGATGAGAAAAGAACATTGGATCTTCTCAGACTTAGAAAGAAAAATGTTTGTGTTTTGGTAGATAAAAAACCGGAAATTTTGGGTATGATTGAAAAAATAAAGAGATATGTCTGTGCAGGGGAAATTGATAATGATGTATTTAAATTATTGATTGAAAAAAGAGGAAAAAGTGCTGGCAAGAACATGCCAATAAATATTTCTTCAGACAAGATAATTGATTGGATTAATAAATTTAGAGAAGGAAAAGCAAAATTTGAGGATTTAGGAATTAAACCTTTCTTCAGACTTCATCCACCAATAGGTGGATTCAGAAAGAGCATGAAAGTTTTCTGGCCAACCGGTGTTCTTGGATGGCAAGGAAAAGAAATAAACGTTTTAATTAAACGCATGATTTAAAATGAAAATAACAAAAAGAAACAGAAGATCAAGAATCAGAGGAAGGAGGGGCTGCGGATTTGGAAGGAGACAGAAACATAGAGGAAAAGGAAGCCGTGGCGGGGTTGGAATGGCAGGAACTGGAAAAAGAGCTGCTCAAAAAAGAACTTTTATCTTAAAATATTTCCCAGATTATTTTGGAAAAAGAGGATTTAAAAGCATAAACCAGAAAAGCAATAAAAAATTCGATGTGATAAATCTTGAAGGAATAAATAAAAAAATGGATGAATTCTTGAAAAAAGGAATTGCTAAAAAAACAAATGATGCTTTTGAAATAAAACTGTCAAAATATAAGATTCTTGGAGCAGGAGAGTTAAAAATAAAAGTAATCATTACTGCAGGCGCTGCTTCAAAAAATGCGATTGAGAAAGTAAGAGCTGCAGGCGGAGATATAAAAACAGCATAAATTTTGAAAAAAGAGGAAAAACAAAATGGCTTTCAAAGATTTTATCCTGAATTTGCCTGAAGTAAAAGGGCCTACTGAAAAAAAGCTTACATTTAATGCAAAATTAAAATGGACGCTCATTATTCTGATTTCTTATTTTGTTCTTGCTGAAATCCCTTTGTTTGGATTGGCTCAAAACGCGCTTCAGCGTTTTGAATATCTTGCAATAATTCTAGGAACAAAATTTGGTTCTATAATCAGCTTAGGTATTGGACCAATAGTAACCGCAAGCATCATTTTGCAGCTGCTTGTAGGTTCGGGATTGCTTTCAATTAATCTTACAACACCTGAAGGAAAAAAATACTTTCAGGGCTTGCAAAAAGTACTTACAATTTTCTTAACTTTTTTTGAAGCAGCAATTTATGTAATGATGAAAGGATTAGAAGCAATGCCGGGGTTTGGGGGAATTTTAATTTTACAGCTTTTCATTGGTGGAATTCTTATCATGTATATGGATGAAGTTATAAGCAAATGGGGTTTTGGTTCTGGAATAAGCCTGTTTATCGTAGCTGGAGTTTCACTTGAACTGTTTACAAAAGCTTTTGGATTCATAGGAACTCAGGGAACTTTTGAGCCTGTAGGAAAAGTCTTTGTCTTGTTCACTTCCTTGATGCAGGGAAATCAGGTTGGAGCATTGCTCGCGGGGGTCGCAATAATTGCGACAATTATAATTTTCGCGCTGGCAGTTTATGGGCAAGCAATGAAGGTTGAAATTCCGCTGTCTTTTGGCAGAGTAAGAGGTTTTGGAATGAGATGGCCTTTATCATTCTTTTATACATCAAATATCCCAGTCATACTTACAGCAGCTCTGCTTGCAAATGTTCAGCTTGTAGGCAGGCTTGTAGAAAGCTGGATAGGCCATGCAACATGGCTTGGAGGATTTACCAATGGGCAGGCTGTTTCTGGGCTTGCAGCATGGGTATCTCCGCCTGCATTAGTTGAAAGCCTGATATCTGGAAGCTTTCAGGGAATTTTTATTTGGCAGAGTTTGTTTTATGTGCTTTTTATGATTGGCGGCTCAATAATGTTTTCAATTTTTTGGGTCAAAACAAGCGGTATGGATTCTTCTGCTCAAGCCAAGCAGATAATGGCGAGTGGTTTGCAGATACCTGGATTCAGAAGAGATGAAAGAATTTTAGAATCAATCCTTGAAAGATATATAATGCCTCTCACAATAATGGGCGGAGCTGCAGTTGGTCTGCTTGCGGCTAGCGCGGATCTGCTTGGAGCGCTGGTTAGAGGTACTGGATTGTTATTGAGCGTAATGATAATTTATAAGCTTTATCAGGATATCTCTCAGCAGCATGCAATGGATATGAATCCTGCTGTAAGAAAATTAATGACTGGAGAATAAAAAACATAAACAAAAATGGCAAATTTTTTAATTGAATTTATCGGAAGCCAACCATTAATCAGCATAATCTTAATTTCATTTCTGATATCTCTTTTCTTCACATGGCTCTACAAGAAAACATCAAATCAGGAAAGAATCAAAGAACTTAAAAAAAAGCAGAAAGAACTTCAGGAAAAAATGAAATCTCAAAAAAATGAGCCTGAAAAAATGCTTGAAACTCAAAACGAGATGCTAAATTTAAGCAGCGAAATGATGAAACTTTCAATGAAGCCTATGCTAATCTCTATGGTTCCAGTAATAATAATTTTCCCAATTTTGGGATGGTTATATACCACTGCCGGAGTCGGCAATATAATGCCATGGAATTTTTATGTATGGGGTTTATGTGACTGGAGATTAACAAAAGGATTATGCAATGGAGCTGGATGGTTTTTAAGCTATATAATCTTCAGTCTAATATTCAGCCCAATTTTAAGAAAAATGATGAAAGCAGAATAAAATGGAGCAAGAAAACAGACAAAACAAGATTATGGAATTCAGCCTTCTTGAAAATCAGCTAAAACAAATTGAACAGCAGATAATTCTGCTTGATCAACAGATAAGCAAACAACAGAATTTAATGCAGACATTGGATGAATTTAAAAAAACAGGAGAAAATTCAGAAATATTTCTTCCGTTCTCAGATGAGCTTTTCGTAAAAGCAAAATTATTGGATAATAAAAATCTGCTCATAAACGTCGGAGGAAACACATTCGTTAAAAAAGACATAGATGGAGTTAAAAAAACAATCCAAAAGCAGATTGATAAACTTATGAGTGTAAGAAAAGAATTAAGCTTAGAAATTGATAAAATTTTACAAGGAATGCTTAGAATAGAAAAAGAAATCAAAGGCTAAGCAATTTTGGAAGATAGGAAATATTTTTTATGATGAAATCTGGATGATATTTAATCAGTTTATTTCTTGAGCTGATTCCAGTCAGGACAGAAATGCTTTTTACTCTTGCCTTTTTCGCGGCGAGAATATCATATATTGAATCACCAACATGATATTTTGCATTTTCATGAAGCAATCTTTCTGCTTTGAAAATTTCGTCTGGAAAAGGCTTTGTTCTCTTTACATCGCCATGCCCAATTATGATATCAAAAAGTTTCTTTGAGAATTTTGTGGCTCTAAGCAGGGCATCAATTTCAATATGGCTGCAGTTGGAAACAAGAGCAAGTTTAAATCTTTTTTTTAATTTTTTCAATATCCTGGCGGCATGGGAGATTTGTTTTGCATATTTTGCGGTTATTCTGACAGCATCATGATGGTCTTGTCTAAGAAGTTGTAATTTATTAATTGAAAGTTTAGGAGCCAAGCCCTTTGCAACTTCAAAGGCATTTCTTCCATCGAGCAAAGCAATTATCTTGTCTTTCTTTGGGGGAATCAGTTTATTTTGCTTAAATGCTATTTTCCAAGCTTCAAAATGAACTTTTTTTGTTTCAATAAGTGTTTGGTCTAAATCAAAAGAAAGAAGCTCTTTCATTTTAAAAGAGGATATTTTGCAATTACTCTTCTGACAAAAGCAGGAGGGCTTAAAATTCCAAGTTCTGAGATGATTGCAGTAATAAATTTCTTATTTACTTTTTCAAAAGCGGGATTTTTAATCTTAATGTGGGCTGGCGCATGGTTCCATATTTCTTTGTGCGCACGCTCCTCAATTTTGACAGGTCTTTTTGAAAATTTCCAAGAATCTGCGATAATATAAACTGGAATTTTTGAATCATAAGCAATTTCTGAAAACATCCCGCTTCCAACTTTATTTATAACATCTCCATTTTTCAAAATAGCATCTGCACCTAAAAAAACAGCATTGACTTTTTTCATTATCGGCGTTTCTTTGATTGCAATAGCTGCTGCAGCTTCAACAACGGTTGTTACAGGGATTCTCGCTCTTGCAAGAGCCTTAGCTGTTTTTCTCCCCTGAAAAAGTGGGCGGGTTTCTGTATTAAAAATGCTGAAATTCCTGCCGTGCTTTTTTGCATAAATTAGAGCATTAATAACATTGGTACTGTGGCAGTGCGTGAAAATAGTCCATCTTCTCCCAATTATCTTCAAAACATTCTTATTGATTTTTTCTTGAGAGTCATCAAAATGTTCTAAGATTTCCTGTTTAGATTTTTTTCCCAATAAATTCAATACATTCCATAGCATTGGCTCTGTGGGCCTCAAGCTGAAAAGTATTTTCTTGACTTTTTTGGTAGGATTTAAAGAATAAGCAAGCAGAGCTGCTTTTGCGATATTTCTTGCTCCCTGAATCTTGATAGATGCAATATCTTTACAGATTTTATTAAACCTCTTTTTATCCATACTTTTTAGTAAGAGTCCATTGTTTTAAAACTTTTCTCGAGGAAATCTTTATAAACAAATTTTTCTTTATTAAAAAAGAAAAACTGTTTAAAAAAGAGGTAAAAATGTTTGAATCCCTTGTAAATCTAAAGGAAGTAGAAAGAGAGCCGTGGGAGCTTTTTTTTATTGGGCTGCTGTACGCGTCTCTCTCAATCTTTTTTGTAGATTTGATTTTCTTGAAAGATGCTGTTTTTGGAAAGTATTCTAGCCTAATGATTGTTACATTTACAGTCATATTCTGCATTCCTTTTTTCTTTTATCTAATTAAAGCAGAAGAAGAAAAAGACATTAAAATAAAAAAGAGTGGCTCTTTAATAAAAGAGCATGCAAAAGCATTATGGGCATTAACATATCTTTTCCTTGGGCTTCTTGTGGCTTTTTCAATATGGTATATTGTATTGCCTCAAGATATCACTGCGCAAAATTTTGCTGCTCAAATAGAAACATACTGCAAAATTAATTATCCTTTAGATATGCAGAATTGTGTGACTACCATGGGTTTTGGGGCAACTCCTGAAATAACCAACACTGTTTTGAGAGGCAGAACAATGTCTAATGTCGCGACAATTTTTGCAAATAATCTTTTGGTTCTTGTTTTCATACTGCTTTTTTCCCTGATGTTTGGAGCAGGATCTATTTTTATTCTGGCGTGGAATGCAAGTGTTATTGGCTGTGCTATTGGGGTTTTTGCTAGGGGGCAGTTGACTCATTTATCAAGCGGATTGTTAAGATATCTAATTCATGGAATACCAGAAATAGCGGCTTATTTCACAGCTGCGCTTGCAGGCGGGATTTTAAGTGTTGCGATAATTAGGCATAATATTAGAGAAGAAAAGTTCTGGAGAGTTATAAAAGATGCGCTTAATATGTTCCTTATATCTATAGCTGTTCTTTTTGCTGCTGCGATAGTAGAAGTTTTAGTAATTCCTTTGTTTTTCTAAGTTATTGAATGATGGTTTTAGCAACAATAATATTTATAAATATTTGAATGTAGAATATAACTCAGATTAAAATGGCAATTTATCAGTGCAATAGGTGCAATTATAAATTTGAATCTTCTGCTGAAAAAGCACCAAAGGTATGTCCCTATTGTTCTGAAGCGGGTTCTGTAAGCAAAGAAAGAAGCGCAGAGCAACTATTAGAATCAATAGATGAAGCTGAAGAATCTAGAGAAAACAGATTCAAAAAGAGATAACATTAAAAACGTTAAGTTTAAAACAAATTCTAAATCTATTCTTCTATGGAAATAAAGTTTAATAATAGCGTTGAGAATAAAAAAAGAAATTTTTCTCAATTTTTAAAATCTCCGACTTTTATCTATATTTTGATATTAATCAGCATAATCATACTATCTGTTTGGATAAGAACAGTAAACATTCAAGATTTAAAAACACCCGATGGAAATTGGAGCCTTGGGCCTGATTTAGACCCTTTTTTCTTTTTAAGAGTGGCTAAAGAAATAGTGCAGTATGGGCATCCTCTCGATCCAGATATGATGCGTGCTGCGCCCCTCGGGGCAAAAGCTTTTTGGGATTTGAATGTTTATGGCTTGGTCTGGGCTTATCAGTTTCTTCAATTATTTTCAAAAAATATCTCTTTTGATTTTGTAGCAATTATTTTCCCAGTATTCTGTTTTGCAATGGCAGTCATTTTCTTCTTTCTCTTAGTAAGAAAATTATTTTTAGAGAATTTGGGAAAGAACAAGGCTGCAATTGTAGCGTTAATTTCAGCATTGTTGCTTGCAGTGATTCCTGCAATGCTTCATAGAACTGTTGCAGGAGTTCCAGAGCATGAAAGCCCAGGAATAGCTCTATTTTTCCTAGCATTATATTTTTTTATTTGCGCTTGGAAATCTGAAAAATTTAGAAATGCTTTTATTTTCGCATTGGCTGCGGGAATTACGAGCGCGGCAATGACTGTAACATGGGGGGGATTCAGATTTATTTTTATGACTGTGGCATTATCAATGCTGATTGCTTTTTTCTTCAATCAAACCAAGAAAAAAGAAAAAATGCTTTTCTTTGTTTGGCTAATCTCCTCATTTTTAATGATTATTTTGCTTGGAAGAATGTCTATAACTGATTTTGTTCTAAGTATTTCAGATACTGGCTTTGCATGTTTTATTGCTTTTATCTTAGTAATTGATTTGTTTCTCAAAAAGATAAAAATAACAGAAAAATTTAAGAAAATCCCGCCTGCACTCACCAGTATAATTGTTTCGATTTTAATAATGCTTATTCCTTTGATTATTTTCAAATTTTCATATATTCCCACACTTATTTCAAAAATAATAGAGGGATTAGTATTGCCTTTGGGAACAGGTAGAATAAGCCTTACTGTTGCTGAGAATAAAGCGCCGTATTTAACAGACGTCATATCTAATTTTGGTCTGCTTTTATGGACTTTTTTCTTTGGGTTGATTCTCGTTTTTTATGAATCCTTCAAAAATCTAAGAAAAGAAAAGATTATTCTTAACTCAGTTTTTATAATCATGCTCCTTGGATTGATTTTTACAAGATTTTCAGAGAGCAGTTTTCTTAATGGAGAGAATGGAATAAGCGTTATACTTTATCTTGGCGCGATAGTTTTATTTCTTTTTGTCTTAATCTTAAAATATGTTCAGGCATATCAAAAACAGCAAGAAAATTCTCTTTTGGAAGAATTTGAAAAAATAGATTTTTCATTAATTTTTGTGATTGCTTTTTCTTTTTGGATGATTGTTTCAATACGTTCTGGAATTAGACTGTTCTTTATTATCGGACCGGCATTCATAATTGCCTCGGCATTTTTAGTGGTTAAAACTCTTGAATATTCATTGAAAAACAAGGATGAATTGCAAAAATTGCTTTGGTGGATTGCATTTGGAATTATTTGTTTAATGCTGTGCTTGACTTTTATTACATATGCAAAATCAACATATAATGAAACAAAAGGGACTGTTCCCGGAATGTATGAAAGACAATGGTATGAGGCAATGAAATGGGTTCAGAATAATACTGAAGAAAAGGCAATTTTCGCGCATTGGTGGGATTATGGATATTGGGTTCAAACACTTGGAAATAGGCCTACAATCGCTGATGGAGGGCATTCAGTAAGTTATTGGAATTATCTCATTGGAAGGCATGTCTTAACAGGGCAAAATGAACAGGAAGCTCTTGAATTTTTATATGCTCATAATACTTCATATTTACTTATAGATAGCAGTGATATTAGAAAATATCCTGCTTACGCAAGCATAGGATCTGATGAAAATTATGACAGATTGGGCTCTATTGGAACTTTTTGGATAGATGAAAAACAAACTCAGGAAACAAAAAACAAAACGAATTATATTTATGTTGGCGGGTGGAGCCTTGATGAAGATGTTGTTTGGAATAACACACTTTATCCTGCAGGAAAAGCGGGCGTTGTTGCAGTAATCTTGCCGGTTACAACAACAGGACAGGACTTAGCTTTTGAACAGCCGCAGGCGGTTTTTATTTATCAAAATAAACAAGAGAAAATTCCAATAAAATATATTTATATCTCTGGAGAAAAATATGAGTTTAATGGAGGAATTAATAATGGATTATTCATTATTCCAAGAGTAAGTGAAACTGGATTAAACAG
>PEVX01000017.1:0-37146 GCA_002780285.1 Candidatus Pacearchaeota archaeon CG06_land_8_20_14_3_00_35_12 | reverse complement strand
TAATGAATGAATCTGTTAATTTCAAAATGGTTCATTCTGAAGAAAGCCCATTGATAAGTTCATTAAATTCGATGTATAATTTAAATATTGAGGATTTTGTTATGTATAATACGAATGTATTTGGTCCAATAAAAATATGGAAAATAGATTATCCTGAAAACTTCAGCATAAGTGAACAACTCAGGGAAGATTATCTTCAAAAAGAAAGTCCTCTTCCATTTGCACTTTGGTAAAATGATTGACATAATAATCTTGATTTTGAGCATCGCAATTTCTGTATTTGTAACTTTGATTGCCACGAAATCTTGGATTAACATTGCCCATAAAAATAAACTTGAAGGCAGAGATATGAATAAATACAATAAACCAATAGTTGCAGAAGGTGGAGGAATTGCGGTTGTTATTGGGATAACAATTTCAATTCTTATGTATGTTTTCTTTAAAACATTTATTCTTCAAACAATGACTCATCTTATTGAAACATTTGCATTATTATTAACAATGTTTTTCGCAGCATTAATTGGATTTACAGATAATATATTGGGGTGGAAAAAAGGAATTAGACAGATTCAAAAAATCTTGTTAACAATTCCTGTAGCAATTCCGTTGATTGTAATTAATGCAGGGATTAGTAATATGGCAGGCATTGAACTTGGCTTGCTTTATCCATTAGTAATCATTCCAATAGCTATTGTAGGCACAACAAACGGATTTAATCTGCTTGCAGGATACAATGGGTTAGAAGCTGGATTTGCTTCAATTATTTTTGCAGCTTTGGGAATTGTGGCTTTTTTAAATGGAAATGTGTGGCTTGCTTTGATTGCAGCAATAATTATCGCATCATTGCTTGCTTTTCTTGTTTTCAATAAATATCCTTCAAAAGTCTTTCCTGGAGATACGCTAACTTACTGCATGGGCGCATTAATCTCCTGTTTTGCAATTCTTGGAAATATGGAGAAAATAGCCCTAATTCTTTTCATCCCATTCATAATTGAAGGATTTCTAAAAGCTAGAATCAAGTTTCAGGCTGAAAACTTTGGAATACCCAAGAAAGACAATAGTCTTGAATTGCCCTATAAAAAAATGTACAGTTTAACTCATGTATTTATAGCGCTCTTAAAAAAAATAAAACCAAGTCACAAAGTTTATGAAAAAGATGTGGTTAATGCTCTTTTAATATCAGAAGCAATTCTTGCATTTATCGTGCTCATACCTTTTCTATAATTAATTTTGGGCCTTAATTATGAATTGTATTGCAAATAGCCTTGGATAAATTCTCATTAAATTATATCTTAGTTTTAAGAGAGGGATTATCTTTTTTTTCAAAGCAGAATATGAAGATTTAGATTTTTGCTGTTCGAATATTAATGCAAATGTTTGAGGATTTAGATTTGAAGTATAATCAATTTCATTAATTTTAAAATCTGCAGCAATGAAAAGCTGTTTTGCTGTTTTTAAATTAAAAAAGCGCAGGTGGGTTTCATCAAATAATCCTGCTCCACCATATTCCCAGTTTCCAAATAATAATCTTAAACGCGAATACCAATTGGCAATATTTGGAATTGAAGCAATTATGAATCCTTTTTTTTTCAGATGAGGTTTCAGAATCTTAAGCATTTTAAGCGGATTTTCTAAATGTTCTAGAACGTCAGCGCAGATTATAAAATCAAAAAATTTTGGGGGGAATGGCAGGTTATCAATCTGATTCAAATTTTTAATAAGAACTTTTGCATAGCCTTTTTTCAAAGCGATATTGGCTGAATTTTTAAGAAGTTCTACGCCATAAACCCTGCATTTTTTATTTTTAATTAAAAATTCTCCAATTGCCCCATTTGAACAACCGACATCAAGGATAATCGAATTGGGGGTTATTCTCTTTATTATCTGATTATGAGATCCAAAAGGGTCTGGATTTAAAATTAAGTCTTCCATTTTTTAAAATAATAAAACATGCTCCTTAAATGTATCAATAAATATTTTAAATTTTTTCTGCTCATTCTTTTTCCGAGATGAAATGCTGTTATTTGAGGCAAATAATAAACCTTGCCAGTTTTTCTGCTTAAATCAGTATCCTCGAAATATAAAAAATAATTTTCATCAAAATAATATTTTTTACGCATGAATAAAAATGCTCCGGAAAGCCAATCAACTTTTAATGGCTGCTTAATTGTTGCTAGAGGATAACCCTTTTCTTTTTTTAAACCAAGTCTTCTCAGAATAAGAGAGCCAAAAGTTGGAAATTTTCTTGCAGAATCATCTATTTTTTTGGTCATTGGATTAATAAGCTTACAACCCGCCATGTTTGCATCTTTGAATTTTTCCATAAAATTGAAGAGTTTAGAGAGGGTGTTTTTCATGAGGATGATGTCTGGATTTAAAACAAGAATATATTTTCCTTTTGCAATCCTGATTCCCAGATTGTTGGCTTTTCCAAAGCCCAAATTTTTGTTATTTTGAATTATTCTAAGATTTGTGCTTTTTTTAAGATTAAATCCTTGTAAAAGTTCTTTTGGGCTATTGTTAACAATTATCAATTCTACTGATTTAAGCGAAGAAGAGTAAATGCTTTTCAGGCAAGCATTCATCACTTTGTCATCTGTTTTGAAGGTTACTATCACAATTGAGATTTTTGGTTTCATTTTTGCATTTTAGCAATAAATTGCAGTATTAATCCCCGTAGTTTATTTTCTTCTTTTGTAAAATTTGGTTTAAATGTTTTTATTTTTCCAATAGCTTCCTTTAAATCAGCAACTTCATAAGAGGGAATAATTTTTTTTTCCTTTGCAAATTCTTTTATGATTTGAAATTGATGATCATTTATCGCTTCATCGAACTTTTTAAGTCTTGGAACAGCAATTGCTTTTTTTCGTAATGAGATTGCAAGCCCCACACTTCCAATTCCGCCGTGAACAATCAAAAACCTCGCTTTTTTTGCAAGTTTAATTAAATTGTCTTGTTTTTTAAATCTGAACCATTTAGCATTCTTAGGAATATATTTTCCATTATTTATCTGCATAATCACTTTTTCTTTGATAATGCCTTCTGCAATTAATTTATCAACTGATTCTATCAGTCTATCAAATTGCCTAGAAGCTCCAACTGTTACAAGGATCATATTGACAACCCCCCATAAATTGCTTTTTTTCCATATTTTTGAAGCAATGCTCTCCATCTAACAATAAAAAGGTCTGCAAATGGATAAAGGACTCTTCCTGTTAAAGAGGGAGTATTAACCTGTGCTCCGCATTCAATATGAATTAATTTCTTCCCATTACATTTTCCGATAAGAGATATTGGAACTGCCACATTGGCTCCTGTAGAGATAATTAAATCTGGATTTTCCCTCCCAAATACCTTAAAACTATCTGAAAAAACATTGAAAAATTTTATTATGTTGCGTTTTGGATCAACAGTATAATAGACTTTATGTCCTAGGATAGAATTTCCAATGTGTTTTGAATGAAAAGTAAAGAAAAAAACATTGTGCCCTTTCAAAATTGGCAGAAGCTTTAAGCTTTCAGATAAATGTCCTCCTGCAGATGATGCTATGCAAATTTTCATTTTTTAATCATTCGTTTAATTAATTCAAAATCTTCTTTTTTAATGCCTTTTAATAAAAGCATTATTCCAATATATGTCGCTAGGCCAAGAATCATCTCTAATATCAAATTTAGAGGAGAAATTTGTTTAAAAAATATAGAGAATAAAAATAAGATAAAAACCATAATCAGGCATGAAAATAAAACCTTAACAAAAGTGGTTTTTTTAATCTTAATATTAAATTCTTTTTTAGTCAACATTGCCATAAAGACTAAAGAAAGATAGCTATTGATTGTAATTGCAATTGCTGCACCTATTGTAGCTAAGAATTCACTTTGTTTAAGCAACAGAGTTATTAAAAATAAATTTAGCAGAGTGTTTATTCCTGTTGCAATTATTACTATAATGGTTGGTTTCAGCGGTTTTCCTTTTGCAAAAAAAAGCAATCCAAAAATTGATGAAAGCGTTGACGGAATTATTGTAAATGCAGTTATTGACAAGAGGATTGCTGCGGAACTGTAAGTTATGCCATAAATCAAAGTCATTATAGCTGTTGAAATCATTGCAATACCAAAAGCGATTGGAAATGAAAGAATGATGCAATAATTGAATAATTTTTCAAAAGATTTTGAAAGTTGAATGCCTTTTAGTTGAGTAAATATTGGAAGAAAAACATTTCCAAGCGCGATTATGCCCACTGCGCTTGAGGTAATCAACAATGCAGAGCGATAGAGTCCTATATTAGCAGTATCTTGCAGGAAAATGCCGAGAAGTAAGGTATCTACTGAACTATTAAAAATTCCAAAAATTCCGCCAATTGCAAGAATAAATATGAAGGAAAAAAGAACCCTTTTTTCAGCAGAATTTAATTTTCCAGTTCGCTCAAACAAAAAATGATATTTTTTAAATAAGACAAAAACTAAAAAAATGGCAGCAAATAAAAAAGCGAGGGATATCGCCAATAAGGCGTCAATAACTAGAAAGGATTTTAGCAGAAAAAAGGCCAAGAGCAAGAAAATCAGGATTCTCCCAACCTGAGCAATAATCTCTCTAATTGCAACATATCTCACTTTGCCAAGACTATAAAAAATTGAACAGATAAAATCAAGAAATGAAGATGTAATGAGATACAAAGAACATAAAATCAATGGCCAGAACAAGATAGCTTTATGAAAAACAAGTTCAGATATTGGTTTTGCAAGAATAATTAGCAAAATTGAGAGTATGATTATGAGAAGGGATTTTATTTTTAAGAGATATTGAAAATAAGAGGCTACTTTTCGCTTGCTTTTTTCAAAAGCATAGGCAGAGTATCTTATCAAAGAGGCGTTTATGCCTAAATCTGCAAAAGAAAGAAAAATTGCAACTGTTGCTGTTGCAAGTCCATATACTCCAAAAAGAGTTGGTTGCAAGATTCGTGCAACAATTATTGTAAAGATAACAGCACCAATTTTATTTATTATGCTTGTGAGAATAGTATAGAAACTATTACTAGCTGCGCGATTTCTTAAATTGTCAGAATATTTATTTTTAGCCATGCTATAATGTACCTTTTCTTAATTGATAAACATATCCAATCAATGAAAGTTTTCTCACACTTTTTCTGCCACCATTAAAAAAACAAAAAAATTCACTAAATAAATCCTGAAAAAAATGAAGAGCATAACCAATAAATAATATTTGAAAAAATTTAAATATTAATGCTAAAATTGAAAATAATAATAAAAATTCAATTGTATGAAAAATACATAAAGAATATTTTTTATCTATTTTTCCAGTTTTTCTATATGTTGCTCCTCTTTTAATGTAAAAATGATATGCATTAGTAAGGTTAAAATCTTTTTTCCAAAAAACATAGGTGAGATAGTGATCAATATCAATAAAAACTGCAATGAAGATTATGGCAAAAACCCCAAGTTTGAAAATTGGCCAAAGCATAATAGACAATATGAGAGCTGCTAAAAAATGCCATTTAGGTAACATTTTATATTTATTCTTTTGTAATCATTTCTAACAAATCAGAAAATGCTGGGCGAGTTACAAAAACACCAACGCTTATTCCAAGAATTGTTGTTATGGCAAAACCCTTGAATAGTCCTGCTCCAGCCCATCCCAGAGGCAGCATTGCAACAAAAACTGTTGCCCATGCTCCAAGAATTATTCCAAAAGAACGTTTAATGCGTTCTTTCCAGCTGTAGGTTTTTCCTATCTTTCCTTCATCAATTATAACTACTTGATCATCTACGCCTGTTCCAATAGCTGCGATAATTCCTGCAATGCTTGCTAAATCAAGATTCCATTTAATGAATGCAGCCATTCCAACAGTAAGATAAATTTCAGTTGTTAAGATGAACATTACAAGCAAAACAGGGGCAAATTTTCTGTACCTTACGAAAAGAACAACAAAAACTCCAATCCATGCAGCGATTATTACAAAAAAGATATTATTCACAAATTCTTTTCCAAGAGCAGGAGAAATACTATCAAGCTTTACAATTTCTAATTTATATGGAAGGCTTCCGGTAATTAAAACTGTTTGAAGTTTTTTCATATTTAATTGCGCATTATCATATGCTTCTTTTTGCGTAGCTCCAACACCTGGCCCACTAATTGAAATTTGAGTTGCAACTTGTCCCTTGAGATCAGAGGCTATATTCAAGGAATCATAAATTTTATCATCAAGGAATAAATCCAGCTGTTCACTCAGATAGGATTCGCCAGAAGAAGAAACATTTTCTGTTAAATTAGCAGTAGCATCTGCTTGTTTTTTGGCTGCTGCCTCTGATAACCTGATTTCAAATAGAAATTTACAGTAATATCCTTCTTTTGTAGCATAACATTCCCTAATTCCAGAGCAAGAAGCGTCTCCTCTGCAAACAAAGGTAATATCATTTTTTCCTCCGATAAAAACAGTTTCATTCCCAATTTTTGCTTCGAATTTTCCCTGTTTGCTTACAAGATCTCTTAATTCAGAAGGAGTTGCTCCTGCAAGCTCTATTAAAATATAATTATTTTTGCTTAAATCAGAAACTACTCTTGTCTTCATATCAGTAATTCCATAAACATTAAGTCTGTTATTAATTACAGAAACTAAATCATTTAATTCTTTGACACTTAGAGGAACCTCTGGTTTTACTAAAGCACGAGAACCGCCCTGCAAGTCAAGTCCAGTCCGAATGTTTGTTTTTGGAATGCTTGAAACAACAATTCCTGGATTTTTTGATATGAGGAAAATATATTCATTTTTCTCAGTTTTAAGGATTATCTTTATTTTTGACTCTACATTATTTTCAATTTCTTGAAAGTTTGTTTCATTTAAAATCTCTCCATTTATTGAAGAAACATTCATCCCTTCTCTTAATCCCGATTCATATGCTTTTCCTGTTATAAAAGAAACGGTTTTATTCGTTAAAGAGAAATCGAGAGTTGTGCCATTATAAATGAAAGTTTTATCACTTGTTTTGATTATAAATTGAGCATCAGCTATTGTAAGTTTATTGATTGCTGAATTATAATCATCAATATTTTTGATTTTCTCTCCATTCACTTCTGTGATTATTTCTCCTTTCATAAGCCCTGACAAAGAAGCTGAAGAATTTTGATCAATATCCTTTACAAGAACTCCTTGTTTAAAAAATCCAGAAGGATTAATTGCAAGAGTAAATGCTATTAGGAAAATGATTAAAAGCCATATTTTGAAAGTTATTTTTGCCATTTTAGTTTATGTTCTTTTTATAGCAATATAATCTGAGTATTGAAGAGTTTTGAAGCCATGTTCCAAATAAGTCAACAAAAAGACCTATTGAAAGGACAAGGAAAATTTCTTTTAAAATA
Organism: Candidatus Pacearchaeota archaeon CG06_land_8_20_14_3_00_35_12; assembly: GCA_002780285.1. Classification (GTDB taxonomy): domain Archaea; phylum Nanobdellota; class Nanobdellia; order Pacearchaeales; family PEVX01; genus PEVX01. The sequence goes on along the minus strand of PEVX01000017.1, from coordinate 29,772 downwards.
GGAGAGCTAACTATGAAATATCCTATTAAAACACACGCGATAGATGTGATAGTTTCGGTAAGCCCTGTTTTTATTGAACTCTTATGTCTCTCTTCGATTCCAGGTTCTCGTCTTTTTAAAAGCCGTGTATTCAAAAGGATATCTGTATCAACACTGTAACCTATTAGCATGAGGAATGCTGAAACCCCTCCAATTGAGAGCGGCAAACCTATCATGTTTACAATTGCTAAGGTAATTGCGATATCTGTAAAAGCGCATAAAATCACTGCAAAGCTTGGAATAAAACTTTTAAATTGTATAAACACAACAATAGCCATAAAAATAAATGCAAGAAGAGAGGCATTCAAAATTTCCTTATAAAATGAGCTTCCAAGAGCAGAGCCTGTAAATTCTGCACTTGAATTAACATCATTTATTTCAAAACCAAGAAAACCACTTAATGTCTGTTTTAATTTGATTACATCATCCTCTGTCTGAATTTTAGCTTCTAAAGAAATTGCGAGTTGCTTGCCTGTTTGGATTTCAGTTATCCTTCTAATGAGAATATCTTTTTCTCCTAATGAGGGGAGAGATTGTCTTATTGCATCTTCAAGCTGCTGATTATCTACTTGTTTATCTGTATAAACAGTGAAAACTGCTCCACCTGTTAGGCTAACATCTTTGTACATTATGTCGCCTGTTTTAGCATGAAAATAAACTAAATATGCTAAAGAAAGAGCAACTATGCATAAGGTAATTATAAGAGTTATTTGATATTTTCTAATAGCTTTCTGATTTTCAAAATTCATTGTTTTTGGCGATTTATTGATTTCTTCAGGAGTCATAAAAAAAGCAACTTTTAGTCATTTAAATACTTTTTCGCAACGAAAAAACAAAAAAATGCGCCGGCCGGGATTCGAACCCGGATAATCAGCTTGGAAGGCTGAAGTCTTAGCCATTGGACCACCAGCGCTTGGAAAAGTGAAATTTAGTTGTTTTAATAAACTTTCTGTAGAAATTAAAAAGCGGGCCTGACAGGATTTGAACCTGTGACCTTAGGCTTAGGATGCCTCTGCTCTGATTCCAGGCTGAGCTACAGGCCCACAATTACTTTTTAAGATGAATTTCAACAGCATCTCTATCTTTTAATTCATGATCTATGCCAAATTTTTGCCCTGGAAATTTTGCGCTTGGTCCCCATATTAAAGCAAAATCAAATCTATCTACAAAATCTTCTCTTATATGTTTTGCCAATGTTTTAATATTTGCCCTTTTTTTCAAAACGAGAGGTCTTTCGCTCGGTTTTTTCCCGGGCTCTTTTGTATAAATTCTTAAAATATTCAATCTCTCAAAAATTTCTTTTTTTAATCTTTCTATATTTTGCCCGGTTTTCACGGAAATAAACAAGTCTGCCCTTGTTGCTTTTGCATAAATGTCTGATTTGTTTGCAATAACAAATCTTGGGGTTGAAATCTTCACTCGTTTGAGCTCTTCAAAAATCCTGTCAATATCTTCATTAGAAATAACCAAGATTAAAATAAGATCTGAAGTTCTTGCAATAGAAAGATTTTCAGAGTCTCTTTCTAGATCTCCTGTTAGCGCTGGAAGCTCTATCATTTGAATCTTGCAACCCTCATATTCGAAGGTTCCTATTTCTGGATGCAGCGTAGTATATTCAAACTCTGCAATTTTTGGAGTTGCATTTGTCAATGCAGCAAGCAAAGAACTTCTTCCAATATTTGTAAATCCAATGATTGTAATTTGTGCATCTCCAGAACGTTTTACCCCCCTAGAACCACCACTCTTCTTTTTTCTTTTTTCCTCCTGAATTTTTTTTAATTTTGCAATTCTTGCCCTTAAATTTGCCCTTAAATTCTCAGCGCCCTTATGCCCTGGCACAAAAGAAATCATTTTTTCAAGGCAAGCTATCTTTTCTTCATTTGTTCTTGCAAAAAGATACTCTTTTTCAGCAGCTATATACTCTGGAGAGGCATTTACAGTCATTTTTTAAAATCAGTTTCTTTTTTTAAATTTGAAAAAGAAGAATTTTTTCTTTTTTTCTTGAATCGGGCGCGGCTTCATAAAAAGAACAGGGATATTGTATGCTTGGGAGGTTTTTGCTTGAACTAAATCTGCAGTAATTAGAGCTGCATGATTTTTAATTGCAATTTCTCTTATCAACGCATCAATTTCTCCTGATTTTGCAAATTTGATTTGGTGTTCGGTTGGGCGAAGACCTTCAAAGAAGATTATAAAGTTATGGGTTTTTTTCAATTGATGAAGGTTTGAAACTTCATCCAAGCCTCTGAAGCCTGCCTCATTTCCTCTATTTGCAAGATTCTCCAACTCTGCCATAACAGCATTTGGAATCATTATTTTTCCCTGAAGCCCTTTATGAATTAATTTTCTTAAAAATTGGTTGATAATTGCACTGGTATCAACTACATAATTCCCGTATTTTTGATTCATTTTCATGCCCAAACTTCTTCGAGCTTTATTTTTTATCTGCTGGCTTTTACTTTGTTTCATTTTATCATTATTATTTTTGAAGTGCGGGGAACAGGATTCGAACCTGCGAAAGCACTAAGCTACTAGCTTTCTTAGGATTTTTCTTCCCGAGGCTTCTTCTCTAAAGAAGGCTCTCTTGAGGCTAGCCCGTTTGACCGCTCCGGCATCCCCGCATAATAATCGCGAAAACCATAATGTTTTCGGGACATAAGAAATCTTTTGATTTCTTCTGGAAACCAAAGTTTCTTATGAATTTCTTAATAAGAATAAGATTTAAAAACCTTCATAGTTTGAAATTTTTGAAGACGGTCAATGTAAACAGGAAACACCTCTTCCCGTCAGATCAGAGAAGTTAAGCTGTTTGCGTTTTATGTGGTACTTTCGAAAGAAGGGAAACATAAAAGCTGTCTTCGCTTATTATTTTAAGCAGGATTAGAATTTCTTGAATTTTGAAACCATTCCTAACAAATCTACGTGTCCTAAAAATACTGCACGGCAGCAATATCTTTTCAAACCCAATTCATCAAGAACTTTTGCAGGATCTTCTCCTTTCTTAACTCTTTCTTTGAATTTTTCCCAGAGCTGAGCTATGGGTTTTCCGCATGTAAAACATCTAACTGGAATTATCATTTTTTATCTGTAGGATTTTTGTCTTGAGGCTCTTGCCCTTGAATCATTTGGCTTTGTTTGTTCTTTTCTTCGAACATCGGCAACGAGCAATGATCTATCATAATGTAAAAAGGCTTTTTTAAGCTCTTCGTTGCCTGTTACTTGTACGAGAGCTCGGGCAATTGCGAGTCTTGAAGCTTCTGTTTGGCTCTGAACGCCTCCACCAGTAACAATCACGTTAATATCATAGGTGTTGGATTTTTCTTTTAAAATATCTTCTGCGATTTTCAGAGGTTCTTGAATTGAAAGATATTTGAAATATCCTAAGACTGCAATGGGCCTATGATTTATCAAGATTTTTCCTGTTCCTGGTTTAATTGTTGCTTTTGCAATTGCTGTTTTTCTTTTGCCTGAAACAACAAGGTTTTTGCTTTCTATTTTTGTGATTTTTTGTTTAGTCATTTTCCAATCAATTCGCAAAGCCTTTTTAGGCTTAAGGATTGTATTACTGTTGATTTTATTTGTATTTTTTTTGAAGACTGAAATTCTTGAGGAACTACATCATAACATCTTATATTTTTGAATGCATTTTCTCCTCGATACTGCTTGTATGGAATCATTCCTCTAACTGTTCTCCTCATTATTCCTGAAGGGGTTCTCGTATAATAAGGACCTACCTGTCTTCTTTTACCACGGGCAAATTTCTTATTGTATTCTGCAAGAGTAAATTTTTCTTTGCCTGAAATAACTGCATCATTACAATTGACAATTGCAATTTTATTTCCTTGGAGAGCCTGCTTTGCAGCAAAGGCGGCAATTCTTCCAATTGTTCCATTCTCTGCATCAATAACTATTTGTTCTGCCATGTTAAATTATAATTTTAATGTTTTTCCCTTGGAGATTATTTTTTAAAAGTTGTTCAATGCTGATTAGTTTAGCATTTTTTTCATTTTTCGCCTTGTTTGAAACACTAAACACTGCGATTGTAAGAGGGTGTTCTAATTTGCCGGTTCCTAAAAGTTTTCCTGGAACAATTACTGTTTCATTTGCTGAGGTCATTTTGTTTAATTTTTCAAAATTTACTTCTGCAGTTTTGCTTTTTGGCCTTGCTAGAAGCTGAGCTATACGTAGCCAAAATGCTTTTTTCTGTTTTTTAAGCAAAATTATGAGATTTCTCAGTTTAGGATCTGTTTTCATCTCTATTCTTCTGCTCATCCTTGTTTTGTTTATCATTTTTCTCCGTTGTTTTTTAATGTTTGATAGTAAATGCGGGAGACAGGATTCGAACCTGTGTAAGCACTAAGCTACTAGCTCCTTAAGCTAGCCCGTTTGGCCACTCCGGCACTCCCGCAAACAATCATAAAAAGCTTTTAAGTTATTTATAAATCTTTCAAACTTATTTTGCTTTTTCGAGTTCTTTTGAAGTAAGTTCTAAGTTTTCTTCAAGAACTTTGCATGCTTCAATGAAAATTTCTTTTGCAGGAATCTGCCCCCAGCTCTCTATCGTGAAAATGAAATCTGTTTCGCTTGGTGAAAGAGTAATTTCTTTTCCTTTTTTCAATAATTCAGAACAATTTTTGCAAAGTTTGATTTTTGAAAGTTCTTCTAAAAGAATTTTTTTATCTTCAAAATCTAAGATATTTTCGGGGAGATTTGGAATGCATTCATCACAAATTTTATTTTTATTTAGTTCAATTATGGGATATGCTCTGAACCAGGCAAGACCTGGAGAAAATTTTGCATGTTCAATTGCTTTTCCAACTCTGGCTGTGGCGATTAGTTCAAGTTCCTGCCCTTTTTCAAGCAAGACAATTGGGATATCATCATATACTATTTCAACAGCTTTTGATTTTAGATCTTTTGAAAAAACTGTGCCTGGGCCTTTTGCAGAAAGTTTCAATGCAGCATTGCATTTAATACATCCTTTACCATCACAATTACATTCTTCTGGCAAAGTAAAACTTTTATCCGTTTTCAGAGGAACAAGCCCGAGCCTGTGTGCAATAACTTCATCATAAAGTGCTGAATCATTTTTCAAAAATTCAACAATATCTATTGCAAGAATTGGAATTTCTAAGATGCTTCTTCTCAGAGAGTTTACATAATGATTTGTTGCTCCTTTGATTATAAAAGAGAGTTCATTTGCATTTTTTCCTTTTGATAAAACAAGTATTTTAACCATTTTTTAAATTTTATTTATACACGTCTTCCTCTTTTACCCCCTTTTAATTTTGAACCCCCTCTTGCGAAAGGAGTTGTTTCAATTATATTTATTACTTTAATTCCTTCTTTTGAAAGACTTTTAATTGCTGCGCGGGCGCCAGGACCAGGCGTTACTTGAAGCCCGCCTTTTGCTTTTACTCTAACATACAGACTATTTATTCCTTGCTCTTTAGCCGCTTCTGCGGCTTTTTTTGCTGCAAACATTGCAACTGTGGGGTTTGCTTTTAATCTATCATGTTTTGTTATTTGTCCGCCAGTAATTCTGACAATTGTATGTCCTGATAAATCAGTTATATGCACAATTGTATTATTATAGCTAGAAAAGATATAAGCGATGCCGGCATTGCTGACAAATCTTTCTCTTTTCTTTTCTTGTGCAGGTTCTCTGCTTTCCTTTATTTCAATATTATTTTGATTTTCTTCTGCCATTTTATTTTAATCTTATTTTATCTTCCAGATAAATAGGGACAATGAAAGATGGAATATTTACTAAACTGTTTTCAACAGCAACGTGTTTATGGGTTATCAATTGACGTGCATGATTTGGAGTTTTAGCAAGACCTTTTTTGAAAACAATTGTTTGAAGTCTTCTTTCAAGAATATCTTCCTTTTTCAAACTTAAAATATCATCAATTTTTGAATTTTTTCCTGTGAGTCCTAATTTTATTATTTTTTCAAGAAAAGCTTCTTGTTTTTCTGCTTCTGCTGTTAAAAGTTTTTTTGCGGTTTTTCTAATTTTATCAATAAAAGCATCAGCTTTCCAAATCTCTCTTTTGTTTTTCAAACCATATTTCTGAACTATCTTTTTTTCTTCTTCAATTCTCTCTTTGTCAAAAGAGTTCTTTGGTTTTCGGTATTTTTTATGTTGTCTTCTCATTTTTTAGTTTATTTTTTTTCTTCTTTTTCTGCTAAAGCAGCCTTTACAGCTTTTGTTTTTTGAACTCCAACCGCTCTTCCTGTTCTGAAATGACTTCTTGTTCTCTGCCCTCTTACTGGCTGTCCTAGAGCATGCCTCCATCCTCTGTAAGTCTTCAAATTTTTCAGTCTTCTAATATCAAATTCTTTCTGCAAATCTAAATCTGTTGTAATTAAATGTTTATTATCTCCTGTTTCAAGATCTTTTCTTCTATTCATCATCCAAATTGGAAAGTTTGGTTTTTTAATTAATGAAATAATATCGTCAATTTCCTTTTGGCTTAGGGTGGATATTTTTTTCATCTTATTCAATGCAAGCATATTGCAAACGGCATTTGAAAAACTCCAGGAAATGCCTTTTATTCTTGTAAGGCCAGTATAAACATTCATTTCTCCAGGAATATCTGTTCCTAAAATTCTAATTAAGGATGAAGAATCTATTTCTAATTCTTTTTCTTTGAATTCGCGTGGCTTTTTTCCTTTTCCAATAGATTTTGATTTTTTTTCTATTTCAATTTCTGGCTTTTTTTCTTGTTCTGCTGCCATTTTAATCTACGAAAAGATGATATTTTTCTTCTTCTTCAAGTTCCTGCAATATTCTTTTTTCTATTGCTTTTTTTGGGTCTGGAAGATTTTTAATTCTTTGTTTAATGTCTTCGAATGAAATAAAAGGTTTGATTTTTCTTTCTTCAATTATTGCTTGAGTGTGTTTTTTTCCAAAGCCTGGCAAAAGTTCTAATTGATGCAATCTTGTATTTATCGGCTGAGATGAGTTGAAAAATTCAACAAACTTTTTCTCTTGTTCTGGAACAATCTTTTCAACAAATTCTGAAAGCTGCATCTTGGCAGTTTCTGTTAATTTTTCCCTTGGAAGCCTTCCGAGAATATAATGAATTTTGTCACGTTTTCCAGCTCCAATATAAACTTCTTCTTTAAGTTCTAATGTAACACCATAACGGGGAACAAGTTGTAAAAGAGTGAAATATGTGGTTCCGAGAGCCTGAGCTACTGGAAGCATTTTCCCCTCCAGAGGATATCCGTGGTGTAGGAAATCCAATACTATGGCTTTTTCTTCTTTTTCTTTCATCATTTTCTTTATTCGTTATATTTCTTAACGGTTTCAAGTATTTTTGAGATTTCATCTTGATTTAGACTGATATCATCCACAAAGATTTTTCTTACATCATCTGCATCTTCAGGCATAACATCTATAATCTTAACGATGTGAAGAGCTCTAAGTTTTGCTATTCCAAGTTCTTGAAGCTCTTTTTTGAGCTTAAGTGCATCTTCTGTTTTTAATTTTGAAAATTGTTTTGCATAGCTCAAAATTTGCTTTGCTTTCTCATTTTCTTCTTTATCCTTGCATATGTCTCTGACTTCTGCCAAGGTTATTGGTTCTTTACTTTTTATCATTTTGATATGTTCTTGAATTTTATTTTGACATTTTCAGCTTTTTTAAATGTATAGCGGGGACGATATATGTCTTTTCTTTGTTTCCATCATTTACTTTAACAATACATGCTTCTCCGCGTTTTGCTGTAATTATCCCAGTTTTTCCCTGCATTCTTTTCGGAAATGGAACTTGCCGGCTTAGCTCTGCTTTTAAGGCTACATAATCGCCAATTTTAATTTCCTGCAAAATATGAGAAAGTGGATTCTTTCCCTTTTGCCTCATTGATTTCCGTTTCAACATTTTTCTTCTTATTTCGCCTTTGATATTTAAACAATATAATAGTTTAAAAGATTAAAATTTAAAAAAAAGACAGTATTTAAAGCTTATTCTTCGAGGCGTCGTTTGTTTTTTTTCTGATTTCTTAACATATCTTTTCCAACATCTTCTGATGTCCTCAACTTATGTTCTGCCTCATGCAACAGCATTTCCATTACCTCTGAAAGCGCTGAAAACAGATTTCTATCTGTTATGCTTGCAGACAAGATTATTTCTTTCCCAGAAGTAGCACCTTTTCCTTTTTTCATATATGCTTCTGCTTTAAGTTCATGGATAAAGGACTGGGCATGTTTATGAGAATGTAAAACAAGCCGCATTGATACATAATTTCCTCTTTCTTGGAGTTTCCCTGCATAAGCTCCTGCAATTTTGCTTATAATATCTAGTTCCATCGGCTCAAGACTTCCAAAGCCTACCAAAGCGATATTTCCCTCGTTTTTTTTACCAATCGCATTTTTATCAGTCATTTTCCTTACAAGGTTGATTATTAATTAAAAATTCCCGCATCATATTTAAATCTTTTTACAATTCTTCAAAAGGGCTTTTTATTTTTTTAATTTCTTCTGTTGAAATATGTGTGTAAATCTGTGTGGTTTGAAGACTTGAATGACCCAATAGTTCCTGTATTCTGCGAATATCGACACCAGAATCAAGCAAATGAGTCCCAAATGAATGACGCAGCGTATGTGGGGAAACTTTTTTACTTATTCCTGCAATTTTTGCAGTTGTTTTTAAAATTTTTTGAATATTTCTTGCAGTTAAATGCTCATCTTTATTACTGCTAGAAAAAAGGAAGGGTGTTTTTGAATTGTCAATAAAGAATTGAATTTCTGGAACGAGCTTTTCAGGAATAATAAATAATCTATCTTTCTTGCCTTTTCCTCTTCTAACCCATCCAACCTTTTCCTGTAAATTTATGTCTTCTTTTTTCAGATTGACAAGTTCAGAAACCCTCATGCCTGTTGCATACAGAAATGAAATGATAAATTTACTTTTTCTTGTTTGGCTTGAATCAATGAGTTTTTTGAGTTCATCTTTTGTAAGGACATTTGGCATTGTCTGTTCTTTTTTAGGTAATTTAATGTCTGGAAAAATGCTTTTTTTCAAGATCTCGTCATAATAAAACTTTAATGCAGAATATGCAATCATCATGGTGTTTCTTGATTTTTTGTCCATTAATGAAGCAAAATATTTCTTGATATCATCACCAACTATCTCTGCTTCTTGTTTCCCAATAAAATTCAGAAATTTTTCATTGAAAAATAAATATGTTGAAATGGTTTTATCTGTAAATCCTCTCAATTTCATCTCAGTTTTTAATTTTTCAAGGTCTATCATATCCTAATTAAAGCAAACTCCTATTTAAAATCTTTCTTAAGATTTTTATAATTGAAAAGACTCAACATAATATGAGTTTAGAAGAGCACATCAGAGAAAGAGAAGAAAAAATTCATTTAACTCTTGAAGTTATGAAAAAGAATTTTCCAAAAATCCTAGAAAGATATAATGCAGACAAGGGAATTATGAAATGGGGAGAAATTGATGGGCTTTATAGGGTTTACCATCATTCTTTCAAAATGTACAGTGAAATTCAGGGATATATCATTAACTGCCTTGATTTAATGGCTCAACTTATTGGAAAAGAAAAAATTCCTGAAGAAGACTTCAAACCAGAAAATTATGCAAATAAAAGGGGACTTGAAGAATTCAGGGTAAAGATTCATTCTGATAGATTAAAGTATCTTGAATCTCTTGATTTTGACTATTATTTCAAAAGAACATTAAGAAATGCATTAAGGTTAAGATGGGATTGGGGGAGAAATCGCACTGAAACTTGGTATAAGGATCAAGCAAAACTTTGTGCTGCGGCATGGCATGCAAAAATTGCCTTAGAAAGTTTCATGAAAGTTGCGAAAAACTACCGAAAACATGGAAAGTTTTCAGATCAGATAATCAATGAAAAAGAAGCGGTTTTTCTTGCAATTGTTGGGTTGAGATAATTATAATAAAATTATTCTGACCTCTCAGCATTTAATTTTTGTTTCAAAAGCGCTTCAATTTCTGCCCTGAATTTTTCAATATGCCACATTTTATGATGATTAGGACACAAACCAATTAAATTTGATTCTGAGCTGTTTTTGTGGTTGCCATCTAGATGATGTAAATCAACAACCTTGTCAAATCCACAGGCTGCACATGATTTTGTTACCTTCCTATAACTTTCTATGGAGAGGTTATGCCATTTTCGATAATTGAATGCCTTAACTTTGTCATAATGATGAATCTTAAGATGGCAATTTTTACATAATCCAAAAGCATGATGAATTTTCTGTTTGCCACAATGTTTGCAGGTTATGATTTTTGTAGGTGCCCATTGATGTTTATAGCAATGATCACATAAACCCTTGGCGTGATGCTCAGCCATTTTTCCGCATTTTGCACATTTGATGACTGCCATAATGTTTTAAGCAAGTTCGAGTATAAAAACGTTCGCTTACATATTTTAAACCTATTTAGAACTACTTTTATTATATCTTAGGCGAACTTTAAAGGCTTTTTTACCTTTAAGGCTATTTTCTAGGTCGCTTAAAGGTTTTGCCTCATGCCGCTCGCCTGCTGGCTCGCGTCAATCAAATTTCCCCAAACCCCCACGCCTCCCATCAAGCGCTTCAAGGGCCCTGACGTCTGCCCTTGCCTCAAAATTGAACTAATTCAACCGCTTAAAACCTTTGAGCGCCGCTTAAAAGTTTTAATCAATTACACCCATAAGGCGCACAAACAAGTTGATAGCCTGTTATTTCTCCATTCTTTCTGATAATTCTCCATCCAGGAACTACTTTTCCTTGTAGTCTTCTTTCTCTTGCTTTAGCTGCTGGAATAATCAAAGCATGGCCCCCAACATAATCATCAATAGAATAGCCGACTCTGTATTTTTTAGGTTTGCATCCCCTATAAAAAGGCTTTGTTCCATATACCTTACCTTTTTCTAAGTCTACACCAAAAACTTTGATGAATTGTTTATGAATATCTATTCTCCTTCCACCACAATCATAAAATACCCTAAGAAAATCTCCTCTTTTTAACAAACCAGCATTATTTTTAGTAAGATATGTCATTCTTCCTTGCTTAAAACCTTTAAGAATTAAGATATTTAAGCATTATTATTCTCGCTCGCAAGTTTCAAGCATCGCCTAAAAGATTTAAGCATTCTCTATTTTCTGAACCAAGCCAATATAATTTAGAAATGGTGCTTTTTGAGTTATAAGTATCTCTTCTCCATTATCTCTTTTTCTAATGTAATAATCATAAGCTGTTTCGTAGATCTTTCCTTCAATCTCAACTATGCGAGGCGCTCTATAAAGAAAAGTTGCATCTACTGGTGATTTTGGAAGGGGTGGTGCTGGAGGCAAGTTATCAGTATTAGAAATGCCATGAAAATAACGCAGCTTTTCTCGTAGTTTTTTGTCCATTTTAACTAAAGCCCTGCTTGAAAGTTTTAAGCATATCAAAAAAGGCTGTTTAAACACCTGTTTAAGTGCTTTTTCGTCGGTAAAATGCAATTCCAAACAGCTGTTCAATCCCTTTTTTACAGCTAATAATGGGTGCTTGAAGTTTTTAATTCTTGTGAAAATAAAAAGATTTATATACGCTGTTAAGAATAAAATATTATGGCCTGGTTGTTTTTTGGAAAAAAGAGAGATGACGACCTTGATGAGCTCAAAGATGGCATAAAAAACTCTTTTTCTGCTGTTAAAGATGACTTAAAAAAAACAGCAGAATGGATCCGCCATCTAAATAATCGCACTTTGGGGCATACTGAAGATATTGAAGAGCTCAGAGAACGTTTGTCGACGGTAGAATCTGAATTTGAAGAGCTTAAAAGTTTTATTTCTTTGTTTGGAACTCGTGGTTTTAAACAGCCGTTTAAACATGAACAAACAGCTGTTCATAAACAAACAGCTGTTCAAGGTGTTCAAACAGCTGTTCAAACAGCTGTTCAAACAGGGGTAATGAGAAATTTATCTTCAATGGAGAGATCTATTGTCTGGGTGCTTCTGAATACAAACATGAAATTGAGCTATGAAGATGTTGCTTCTTTGATGGGAAAAGATAAAGCAACTATTCGTGGCCAGATAAACAGCATAAGACAGAAAAGTGAAGGATTAGTTGAAGAAATGGTTGAGAAAAATGGCAAGAAGCGAATATTCATTTCAGATGAAATGAAGTCCATGATATTAAAGACTATTAAAACGAACTTAAAAACAGGTAAAAGCATGAAGAAATAGTCTAGAAAAATAGGTAAAAAATAGAAAAGTGAGGGTGTAAAGGTTCGCTTTAATGAATTTAAAGGCAAAAAATATTATGAAAGGTTCGCTTTAACAATTCTAAAAAGCCTGGAAAAAGAAAAAGTGAGAGTTATTAGATATGGCTAAAAAGACCTGAAAATTAAAAAAATAGAGAAAAAGGGGTAAAAGGCCAGAAAATAGAAAAAAGACTGTTTGAGGGGAAAAAGAAAGAGTTGAAGTAAAAGTGTGAGAAAAAGCTTTAAAATTCATCAAAAGAAATGCAAAAAATAGGTTAATTAAGGCTTAAAAAGGCAAAAAAATCAATAATCAATAGTTCTTAAAAGATATTCGGTATAACGTAAAGATGAGACTGTTTTATATAGTAAATGATTAAAAAAAGGGCTTTCTAAGGCTTATCTAAGCCAAATTCTCTTAATTTTATCAAAGAATCTAAGGTTGTAAGGTTCCTAAGCTCTGGTTTTACTTTAATTATGACTTGTTTATTGTTGATTTTCTGCTTCTCTAAAGGTATGCCTTTTCCCATAATCCTCAGAATATAATCTCGTATTGAGCTCTCAGAAAGCTTTGTTTTCTCAGCGACGACGGGATATGTAACTTGAACTCCCTGATCATCAAGGCCATAAATGACTGAGAACACTAGAAACTCTTGTTTTGTCAGTTTAAGGAAGCTCTGCCTTAATTCTTCTTTTAACCCTGAAACCAAGGCCATTAGGTTGTCTTTTTGGCACATATTGTCTTGTTTATCGTCGGTAAATTGCTTTTCAGGAGCATAGTTATTCAGCTTAAAATATGCTTCAGAAACCTGTCTGTTGGTCTGTTTGTTGTCTGTCTGTTTGTCTGTTGGAACCCCATCATTTCCTATGGAACTTAAGAGATAAGGCTTATCTCCTTGATTTATGTGTTGGGGTCTTTCTTCAGTTATGGCTATTTGTTGGAGATCTGTTGGGTTTTCAAGCTTATCTTGTTTTATAGCATAAATTTCCTGTTTTAATAGGCTAATTTCTTGTTTTAATTCAAGGATATCTTGTTTTATGCGCGAAAATGCTTCGCGTATTGCGTCTTCTTCTGTCATTTTCTTTCTTTTTTGGTTTTTCAACTAACTTTTTTTCGTTTAAATAGATTATTGCAGTTTTTTATATGCATCATAAGCCTTAGTGCTTAATCTCCAGCGCATTCTTCTTGAATAATCGACGCCCTCATTGTTCTTTTTTATCTGAACAGCAAGCTCTTTTTTCTCAAGTTCAAGCAATAATTTCTTGATAAATTCCTCATCGCGAGCAAGTTCTCTAGCAATGTGGGCTGTAAAAATTGCCTTAGGTGATTGGGAAAATAAAAAAAGCAAAATTTGTTCGCTTATTTTATCCTCTTTTTGCTTTGAAATTTTCATTTTTCAATCAGAAGATAAGGAAAATAAGTTACATTTAAAAAGTATTCGGTATAAAGAATTAAACAAAACATTGAAAAAATGATTCATCAAATAACATCTCCACGAAATCCTGAGGAACTGAAAATTGTGTTGCATCCTCTTGTCAAAGAATGGTTTTTCTCCAAGTTTAAGGAATTTAGTTTGCCTCAGTTGTTTGGAGTGATGCCTATTTATGAAAGAAAGAACATTTTAATCAGTGCACCTACTGGAGGAACTAAAACATTAACAGCTTTCCTATCTATTCTAAACTATCTTGTAAGTCTTGCAGAAAAGCAAGAGCTTGAAAATAAGGTTTATGCAGTCTACATTTCCCCACTTAAAGCACTTAACAATGATATTGCAGTCAATCTTCTGAATCCTTTGAAAGAAATTGAAGAAATCGCAGATAAAAAAGGAATCAAACTTCAGAAAATTCGTGTTGGAGTAAGAACGGGGGATACAACTTCGCAAGAAAAAACAAAAATGTTGAAACATCCTCCACATATTCTGATCACTACTCCTGAATCTCTGGCGATTGTTCTCAGCAGCACAAAGTTCATAGGACGGCTCAGGGCTGTTGAATTCTTAATTATTGATGAGATTCATGCTCTTGCCTGCAACAAGCGCGGGGTTCATCTTTCTTTATCAGTAGAACGTTTGCAGGAAGCAAGCAAGATTCCTCCTGTTCGTATTGGACTTTCAGCAACCATCTCTCCTTTAGATGAAATTGCAAAATATCTTGTCGGTTGCGAATATTCTCTAGAAAGTAAGAAATTTGAAAATAGTGATTGTCTTATTGCAGATGTTCAATTCACTAAAAAGTTGAATATTCAGGTTCTCTGCCCTGTTCCGGACATCATAGAATCAGAGGCGGCAATTATGCATTCAAGTTTTTACAAGTTAATTGACAAATTAATTCAGGAGCATAAAACTACGGTCATTTTCACAAACACACGGAGCGCGACAGAAAGAGTAATTCATCATTTAAAAGAGATGTTTCCCCAGCAATACACAGAAGATATTGGCGCTCATCATTCTTCTTTAAGCAAGGAAATGCGATTTAATATTGAACAGCGTTTGCGTGAAGGCAAGTTGAAGGTTGTTGTTACCTCAACAAGTCTTGAACTTGGAATTGATATCGGCTATATTGACCTGATTATCCTGCTTGGCTCACCTAAATCAATTGCAAGGGCATTACAAAGGATAGGCAGGGCAGGACACAAGCTTCACGAGACAGCAGAAGGAAGAATGATTGTTTTAGATCAAGATGACCTGGTAGAATGCTCTGTTTTAATGAAAGATGCTAAAGAAAGGAAGATTGACAAGATTCAGATTCCGAAAAATTGTCTTGATGTTTTGTCACAGCACATTTACGGCATGGCAATCTGTCAAAAATGGAATGTTGATGCTTTATTCAACATTATCAAAAAAAGTTTTTGTTATAATTCTCTTTCTCGCGAAGATTTTGATTCTGTAATTTCTTATTTATCCGGAGAATATGCCTTAGAAGCAAGAAATGTTTATGCAAAAATATGGTTTGATCCGATAACCCGAGAAATTGGCAAGCGCGGAAAGATGGCACGGGTTATTTACATGACAAACATAGGAACAATTCCTGATGAAAGTTTTGTCAATGTCATTTTACAGCCATCAGGAATGAAAATAGGCGCGATTGATGAGGGATTTCTTGAACGCATGAAGCCAAGGGATGTTTTTGTGCTAGGTGGAAGCAGATATGAGTTTCTTTATACGAGAGGAATGAATGCTTATGTCAAAGGTTCTGTCAGCAGACCCCCAACAATTCCCAGCTGGTTCTCAGAAATGCTGCCTCTTTCATTTGATTTGGCGATTTCAATCCAAAAATTTCGAAAGCTTATGAATGAAAAGTTTCAGGTGAAAAGAACTCCAAAAGAAATTAAGGAGTTTATTCAAAATTATTTATATGTTGATGAGCCCTCTGCAAATTCAATCTATGATTATTTTCGTGAGCAATTCAAATATGCGAGAATACCTCATCTCAATCGCTTGCTAATAGAGCATTTTAATGATAGGGGAAAACATTATGTTGTTTTTCATAGCTTGTTCGGCAGAAGAGTCAATGATGCATTGTCAAGAGCGCTTGCATACCTTGTTGGACAGATTCAGGCAAGAGATTTGGAAATAGGAATTTCAGATAATGGTTTTTTTCTTGCTTCATTAGATAAACTTCCTGTTGAGAAGGCACTGAATATGCTGAATGAAAAAAATCTTAGAGAAGTTTTAGAACCAGCTATTGAAAAAACAGAAATGTTCAAGCGCCATTTCAGGCATTGTGCTTCAAGAAGCCTGATGATTCTGCGAAATTACAAAGGAAGAACAAAATCTGTAGGCAAACAGCAGATGAGTTCTGGCTTTCTTCTTGCAGCAGCAAGAAAAACCTCTGAAAACTTTCCAATCCTAAAAGAAACAAAGCGAGAAGTTTTGGAAGATGTAATGGATATTGAAAACGCAAAACTTATCTTAAGGGGCATCAAAGAAAACAAAATTAAAATTGAAACAATCCACACAAGTTTGCCAAGCCCATTTTGTTTGAACTTAATTATTCAAGGCCATGCAGATTTAATGAAAATGGAAGACAAAATTGCATTTTTGCAGAGAATGCATAAAGCAATTCTGGAAAAAATAGGAGAATCAAGAAAATCTGAAGATTTTCAGGACTCCAAAGACCAGGGGTTTTTGCGGAAGGAAAAATGAAAATATATCAAGACATTGAAATAATTGGAAAATCTTTGTGGCTTAGCAAGGAAAAAATCTTGATTATTGCAGACTTGCATCTCGGCTATGAAGAATGCCTGAACGCCCAAGGCGTTCTTGTTCCAAGGCATCAATTTCAAGAGACATCAAATGACTTGAACAAAATTTTCAAAGAAATTGAATTAAAAAAACAAAAGATTAGCAAAATTATAATAAACGGCGACTTAAAACATGAGTTTGGAGAAATTTCAAGGCAAGAATGGAATGAAACATCAAAGATTTTAGATATTTTGCAGGAAAAATGCAAAGAAATCATCTTAATCAAAGGAAATCATGATACAATTCTTGAGCCAATTGCAAAAAGAAAAGGTTTGAAGATTATTGATTTTTATTGTATGGGCGATATTTGTATCCTGCACGGGCAAAAAGTCTTGATAAATCCTGAAACCTCAAAAGCAAAAATCTTAATTATAGCTCATGAACATCCTGCAGTCTCTTTGCGGGAAGGAGCAAAGAGCGAACTTTACAAATGCTTTCTGCTTGGAAAATTCAAAAGCAACAAACTTGTAGTCATGCCTTCTTTTCTTCCAATTATTGAGGGCTCTGATATAAAAAAAGAAAGGGTTCTCTCACCTTACTTGAAGCAAAATCTTAGGAACTTTGAAGTTTTTATTGTTGCAGACAAAGTTTATAAGTTCAGCAAGTTGAAAAATATTTAAAACCTCTTTCTACCTCTTTATTTTATGCCGGGATGCCAGAGTGGTTATTGGGTCGGTCCCGAAAACCGATGTCCGCAAGGACTTATAGGTTCGAATCCTGTTCCCGGCGTAGGCTTTCTTTAAAAAAGAAAGCCTGGAAAGAAAGATGAAATTAAAATGAAAAAGAGCAGTATAAGAAAAGGAATTGCTGCAATTGTCTATATTGAAGACAGAGATAGAAGAAAATTTCTCCTGCTGAAAAGAAAGCAGAATTGGAAAGGTTGGGAATGGATAAAGGGCGGGAGAAGACAAGGAGAAAATGAGATAAAAACATTAAAAAGAGAAATAAAAGAGGAGATTGGAAAAAAACCCGGGGATTATATTGCCAAAAAAACAAGGATTATTCATTCATTTAATTACCAAAAAGAATACAAAAAAGATAAAGAAAACTATTCTGGTGCAGAAAATAAAATTTTTATTGTTAAAGTATTCAATCCTAAAATAAGAATCGATAAAAAAGAACATTTTAATTATGCTTGGTTTGATAGAAAGAATGCTTTGAAGAAAATAAGCTGGCCAGATCAGAAAAAATTATTCTCTAAGATCTCTTCTTCTCTTCAATAACTTTTGGAGTAAGTGTTGGAAGAGGGATATGAGAAGGCAATTTTAATTCTTCTTCTAATTGAAGCGCCTTAAGGTTGCATTTATGCAGAATTGTGTTAAGGACTCGCAGATCTTCTATTTTTTTGGATTTTTTCCATTCTTTAAAGATATTCTCTGCCTCCTCTTTCTCAGCTCCAGCAATAATTTTTCCTTCAATATTTAACTTAGCCAGATTAGGATGATAGACTACGTCAAAAGTAAAAAAGATTTCAAGAATTTTTTTGTCTTTTTGACTTTCAATATCTCTTTTCTCCAATTCTTTTATCTGAATATCGGAGTTTATATGGGTCTCTCCTTGGAAACTGGCAAACTCTTTAAATCTTTCAGCAGAGATTTTAGAAAAAAAGAGATCAATTATCTTCAACATTTTAGTTAAGGAAATTCAAAATTAAATTAGGTCTTCCTCAGAAACAACTACAAAATCACCAATGGCTAGAACTGAATTATAAGGAATTAATAGTTCTTTTTTCTGGGTTTTTTCAATATTGAGAGATAATGCAAATTCTGTAGGAGTCATAACTACAATCTGAAGAAGCTCCCCTGTTCTGGTTTCAAAGATAATGTCTTTGACGACCCCTAATCTTTTCCCTTCTTTGGTTACAATATTCTTTCCAATGATTTCTTTGGAAGGTTTTTTTTCGATTGCCATGCTTCATTAGATAAATAATTTATTTATAAATTTTTCTATTCTCTAATAGTATAACTATAAGGAAAAAGAAAGAGAAAAGGTAAGAAAAGAATTCAATGAGGAGGTATTTTAATGGATTTTTAACCTTTTTTCTTAAATTTAAGAGAGAAAAGGAGAATATAGAAATAAGCTTTTCTATCGGAAAAGGGGTCACCCTCTTGTTTCCAATGGAGAAAGATTTTTAAAAGCTTTGGGTTTTTTCTCGTCGATATTATATTTTTGTTTTTTAAATATTTATATTATATATTATATATTATATATTAATTATATTATAATAATAAGCATTATAACTAATCATTTAAAGACATCTCTTTTCAAATAAGATTAATTTTTAAACTCTGTTTCAATTAAAAATTAGTTCCATTGGAAATATAGGTCTGTATCATTATTTTCTGATTGAATAATCTTTATAAAAAGAGGACAACCTTTTTTAAAAAGAAGGAAAGAAAGTAAGTAAGAAAACAGGGAAAAAAGAGGAAAATGGCAATAAAACTAGATAAAATTTTTGATGCTTTCTCTAAAGGGGAAATTTTTAAGGATAAATCTAAGCTTCAGACAAACTATACTCCCGAAACAATACCTCATAGAGATGAGCAAATAAAGAAGATTGCCTCTATTCTTGCTCCTGCTTTAAAAATGGAAAGGAGTTCTAATCTTTTTGTTTATGGAAAAACTGGAACAGGAAAAACATTAAGCATTCTCTATATCAGAGATGAACTCCTCCGGAAAAGTAAAGAGTTTAAAGTTCCTCTTGCAATAGAATATCTTAATTGTAAATTAAGGAAAATCTCTGATACTGAATATAGAATTCTTGCTGAGTTAATAAGAAAATTGGGTGGAGAAGTTCCCACAACAGGACTTCCTACAAATCAAGTCTATAATCGGTTTATAGATTTGATTGAACAAAAAAAGCAATTAATTCTTTTAATTTTAGATGAAATTGATGAGGCTGTAAAGAGAATTGGAGATCAATTCTTATATAATTTAACAAGATTAAATTCTGAACTTGAGAAAACGCAAATAGTAATTATTGGGATCAGTAATGATCTTACTTTTTTAGATAATTTAGATCCTCGCGTTAGAAGCTCGCTTGGCGAGGAAGAGATTACTTTTCCGCCCTATAATGGAATTCAATTACAAGATATCCTTAGAGAAAGAGCAAAAGAAGCTTTTAAAAAAGGAGCACTTGAAGAAGGCGTTCTTGAAAAAGCTGCAGCTCTTGCTGCCTTAGAGCATGGAGATGCAAGACGTGCGTTAGATTTATTAAGAATTTCTGGAGAATTGGCAGAAAGAGAAGGTCAAAAAAAAGTTTCTATGCATTATGTTGATAAAGCGAATAATGAGATTGAACGGGATAAAATTTTAGATGTTGTTCAAACAGAGCCAAAGCAATTTCAGATAACTTTGCTTACAATCCTTGATTTATTAAAAGATGGAAATAAAAAAATTTCTACAAGCGAGATATACAATACATATTCCCAGCTTTGCCAAAAAGTAAACACAGAAGTATTAACTCAGAGAAGAGTAGGAGATATTATTGAAGAATGGGCAATGTTTGGACTGATAAATTCAACAGTGATATCTAAGGGGAGATATGGCAGGACTAAAGAAATAAGTCTCGCCATTCCTCAGAATCTTATTCCAAAGGTTAAGGCGATTCTTGAGGAGACTCTTGCCTTAAAATCTTGATTCATTGATTGATATAAAATGAAAGAAACAATCCTAAATTTTTTAAGGAATGGATTTTTGATAAAATCAGATATGCTTAATGTTCTTAATCAGACCGATGACATATTAATTTTAGATTTGGTTGAAATTATTAAAGCTCTTGAAACAAAAGAAAAGATTCTTTCAAAAGATTTTCTTATGACGCATTTTGACAGAATAAACATTTCTCTTAAAAATTTAGAAAGGTCTGCAGATAATACAAAGAAAATAGCAATTCAGAATTTTATTTCTCTTTTAAGCATGAATAATCTCCATATTAAACCCAAAGAACTTGAAATTAAAAAAGAACTAAAAGAAAAAGAATCAATTCTTAAAACCGCCTCTAAATTGAAAACATTTAAGGTTGTAAAAAATTGGAATCTTCCAACTAAAAAGATTGAAGTGCAAGATTTTGTTAATTATTTTAGAAGTCGTTATAATATTCTTAAAGGTTTTCTTCAAGAAAACACAAGTCTTACTAATCTGACATCAATAAACAAAATTTCTAAATTAAAACAGAGTGTTTCTATAATCGGGCTGGTTTTTGATAAAAAAACAACAAAAAATAAAAATATAATTCTACAAGTAGAAGATATTACTGGAAAAGTTTCTGTTCTAATACATAAGAACAAAGAAGAAGTTTACGAAAAAGCAAAGGAACTAGTTCCTGATGAAATTATTGCAGTTACAGGAACAGGAAACTCAGAGATTATCTTTGCAAACGATTTTTTTTATCCAGATATAATGAATTCTTTGCCAGGCAAGGTTGAAAAAGAAGAATCTGCAGCATTTATTGCGGATTTACACATTGGCTCATTAAAATTCCTTGAAGAGCCATTGTTGAAATTTATAAAATGGCTAAATTGTGAACTTGGAGATGAACAGCAAAGAGAAATGGCTAAGAAAGTGAAATATCTTTTTGTTGTTGGTGATGTCGTAGATGGAATTGGGATATATCCTGGCCAGGAAGACGAACTTATAATCAAAGACATTAGAGAACAATATGCCAAGGCTGCCGAACTCCTCTCTAAAATTCGTAAAGATATTATTATTTTTCTCTGTCCGGGGAATCACGATGCCGTGAGGATTGCAGAGCCTCAACCATTTTTAGATAAAAGATTTGCAGAAGCTTTGCAAGACATAGACAATCTCATTTTATTAAGCAACCCTGCAACTGTGACTATTGGAAATTCAAATAGTTGCAAGGGTTTTTCTGTTTTAATGTATCATGGTTATTCTTTTGACCATTATGCTGGGGATATAGAACATCTCAGACTTTCAGGAGCTTTCAAAAAACCAGATCTAATTGTACAATTTTTATTGAAAAAGAGGCATCTCGCTCCAATGCACACTTCAACCCTCTATTTTCCAAGTGAAATTGATCCATTGCTCTTAACAGAAGCTCCGGATATCCTGGTGTCTGCGCACATGCATAAAAGTGCGATTTCAAGCCATAATAAAATTACAACGATTTGTTGTTCTTGTTGGCAATCAAAAACAGCATTTCAAGAAAAGGTTGGACATGAACCCGATACCTGCAAGGTGCCAATCATGAATTTGAAAACAAACAAAATTAACATAATTGATTTTAACGAATAAAATGCAACAATATTTTTTAGAAATTGAGAGAAAAACAAGAATATTATATGATATTGCTGGTGCAGCAAGGGCAAGAGGGCTTGACCCAAATTCAATCGTAGAAATTCCTCTTGCAATGAGCCTTGCAGAACGTGTTACTGGGCTTGTTTCTGTAAAATATCCCCAAACTCTTAATTCAGGAATTGAAAAAAGAATAAGAGAATTAGAAAAAGAATTTGGCAGTTTAGATTTTGCGGTTGCCATTAAAATTGCTGAAGAAACTGCCCTGGAAAAATTCTGCAAATTCAGAGATCAGCTTGAAGCAATTGATGCGGGAATAAGAATTGGTTTAGCTTATCTGACTTTAGGAGTCATATCTTCCCCACTTGAAGGATTTACTCAACTTGCTTTGAAAAAAACAGCAAAAGGGGAAGATTATTTTGCTATTTATTATTCTGGACCAATAAGATCATCTGGAGCGACAGCCGCAGCATTATCTGTCCTGCTTGCGGATTTTTTAAGACAAAGATTTGGATATGCAAAATATGATGCAACAGAACAAGAAATAAAGAGAGCTGTAACAGAGATTAATGATTATCATGAAAGAATCACAAATCTACAATACTTGCCAAGTGAGAAAGAAATAGATATTCTTGTAAGAAATTTGCCTGTACAAATTACTGGCGAGCCTTCTGAAGAAAGAGAGGTTTCAAATCACATGGACTTACCAAGAATAGAAACAAATCGCCTGAGGAATGGTTTTTGCATTGTTCTTGCAGATGGTTTATTGCAAAAAGCGCCAAAAGTTTTGAAAAATATAAATAATTTAAAAGAAAAAGGAATTAAATTAGAATGCTGGGATTTCATGAATGATATTTTGAAATGCCAAAAAAAAGAAGTTAAATCCAAGCCTTCAGCTTCAGCTGTTTTCATGAAAGATATTGTCGCAGGCCGTCCTGTTTTGGCATATCCTTCTCGTCCAGGAGGATTTCGTTTAAGATATGGCAGATCTAGAATTTCGGGATTTAGTGCAGTTTCTATTCATCCTGCGACAATGGTCGCTCTAAATGGATTTATTGGGATTGGAACACAAATAAGAACAGAGCGTCCTGGAAAATCAGCAGCTGTGAGTGCTTGTTCAACTATAGACGGACCAATAGTTAAACTTGAAGATGATAGTGTTATACAACTTGATGATTTTGAAAAAGCACAAGCAATTAATAAACAAATAAAAGAAATCATTTACCTTGGAGATATTTTAATCAGTTATGGTGATTTTTTAAATAGGAATAGTGCATTAATGCCTCAGGGATTCACAGAAGAGGTTTGGATTCAATTATTGAAAGAGAGCATTCAGGATCATCAGAAAATAAATTTTAATCTAATTAAAGAAATGAACCTTGATGAAGCAATTACATTTAGTGAAAATTTTAAAATTCCTCTTTATCCCAAGTTTATTTTCTTTTGGAATCAGATTACTTTTCCTCAATTTTATTCATTAATTTCTTGGCTTAAAAAAGCCAGATTTGAAAATAAAATCATCTTTCCTTTCTCAAAAACACAAATTCCAGAATTTGCAGAAGGGAAAAGAGCTTTAGAACTGCTTGGAATTGAACATTCAGTTACAACTGAAAATGTTGTCCTTAATGAGCAAAAAAGCAGGGCCTTGCTTTTGAATTTAGGAATAAATCTTGAGCTTAAACAAAATAATACAGAAGCAATCAATGATTGTCTTTTAAAAGTTGAGATGAAGGAACGAGGAGAAGACCTTCTTAAATTCATAAATAAATTATCAGCCTTTGAAATAAAAGATAAAGCCGGCACCTTTATTGGTGCAAGAATGGGCAGACCTGAAAAAGCAAAATTGAGAAAATTAACTGGCTCTCCAAATGTTATTTTTCCTGTTGGTGAAGAAGGCGGACGCCTTAGAAGCGTTAATGAAGCTTCAAATGTAGAATTTGTAAAAGCAGATTTTCCAATTTATTGGTGTGATAATTGTAAAAGTGAAACAATCACATTTAAATGTGAAAATTGCGGCAATCAGACAAAAAAGATGTATTATTGTCCTCTTTGTGATAAAAAATCTTTTGAGTCAAGTTGTTCTTCTCATGGAAAGGTTCAATCATATCTAACAAGACGAATCAATATCAATCATCTTTTAGATAAAGCTATGGAAAAATTGAAGATTCAGAAACAAGAACTTCCACCATTGATTAAGGGTGTCAGAGGAACAACATCTGCAGACCATATTCCAGAACACATTGCGAAAGGAATAATCCGTGCGATGTTTGGCTTGACTGTAAATAAAGATGGAACAATAAGATATGACTGTACAGAATTGCCATTAACTCATTTCAAGCCAAAAGAAATAGGAACTGATATTGAAAAATTAAAAGAAATGGGTTATACAAAAGACATACATGGGAAAAATCTTGAAAATGTAGATCAAATCTTAGAAATTAAACCCCACGACATTGTTTTGCCTTCTCCAATAAAAACTCTTGATGAAACTGCAGACACTGTGCTTATAAATGTTGCAAATTTTATTGATAATTTATTAGTTAGATTTTATGATCTAAAACCTTTTTTTAATATAAAATCAAAACAAGATCTTGTAGGACATTTACTGCTTTGCATTGCTCCACATAATTCTGCAGGAGTTGTAGGAAGAATTATTGGATTTAGCAAGCTCCAGGCGATTCTAGCATCTCCATATGTCCATGCAGCGATGAGAAGAGATTGTGATGGTGATGAAGCGGCAATAATGTTTCTGCTTGATGCTCTTCTTAATTTTTCTCGTTCTTTCCTGCCAGCACATCGCGGAGGAACCCAAGATGCTCCTCTAATCTTGAATGCAAGAATTCATCCGGGAGAAGTCGACGATATGATTTTTGATATAGAAACAGTTTCCGAATTTCCCTTGGCTTTTTATAATGCTGCAGAAAATTTTCAATCCCCCTCTTCTATTAAAATAGAAAAGATAAAGGATCGGCTTGTTAACGAGAATAGCGCATTTGTAAATTTAAACTTCTTATTTGATACAAATGACATCAATGAAGGCATAACATGCTCTGTTTACAAAACTTTAGCCACAATGCAGGAAAAAGTTCAGGAACAAATGTTGCTTTGCGAAAGAATTCGCGCTGTTGATGAAGCTGATGTTGCAAGACTTGTTATTGAAAGACATTTAATCAGAGATATAAGGGGAAATCTCAGAAAATTTTCAATGCAGCAATTTCGTTGTGTTAAATGCAATACTAAATATCGTCGTCCGCCTTTATCTGGAGTCTGCAATAATTGTGGGGGGCATATCGTTTTTACAATCTCTGAAGGAACGATTGTCAAATATCTTGAACCAGCAATTCAGCTTGCACAAAAATATAATGTTCCAGCATATGTTAGACAATCTTTAGAGATTACAAAAAGATATATTGAAAGCATCTTTGGAAAAGAGCTTGAAAAACAACAAGCTATACAGAAGTGGTTCTAAATATAAAACAAAATTATCGGCAATAATAAGCAACCCATCAGGTGCATTTTCTTTATTCCCATCTGATTTGTCAAGATTCCAAGAGATGTTGCTGTCGCAAGAATCAAAAGCCCAAACCCCCCACTTATTGCTATCGTTAAAAAACAAAGTAGAACTAAAATCCAGAAGCAAAGTTTGGGATAATTTATTTTTTCAATGAAAAATATGAATTTCTTGGAAATTCTTAATACAAGAAACGTTGCTATAACCCCCGAAACAAGCATTATGATAAGCAACAAAATTAATTGACTCAGATTTATCTCAAGCAATTTTCCAACAATGACAGAAACCCCACTTCGGGGTTTTCCAATTGCATAAAGAGCAACAAAATTAAGCCCTGCAACCAGTGTTCCAATTATTCCAAGCATTAAGAGAAATGTTTTTTGTTTTATTTTGTAAAATTGACTTCCAATAACTGCAGCTTGTGCCGCGCCAATTCCTGGCAAGAAAGAACACAATGGTGCTGCAATTATACTTGAAAACGTAGCCTTTACAATTTCTTTTTTCTCTATTTTTTCAAAAGTCAGACTCTGTTTTGGGAGATTTACTTTTTTGTTAATACTTCCTACAAGCATGCTTGCTCCAAATAAGCCAGTAAGCATCGGAAAAAGAGCCTGTTTAACCACATAAAAATTCAAACTGAAAATTCCAATAATCCCTGCAAGCATGAAAATTAAAAAAGCTCCAAACTTTTTTCCTTTTTCTTCATTTAATATGAGAAATGCAGAAGCACCAATTAAAATAAAGAACATTATTTTTTTAGTAATATCATAAAACCATGGTAAAACTAAAACAAAAAAAGGACTTATTGCCAGAATTAAAAATACGCCAATTAAGCTTCCAAAAGTAGTAATTCTTATCGCTTCATATCCCTTTCCTTCAAGCAACATGCTGTGTCCTGGCAAAACAGATAAAGCTGTAGATTCATCAGGCGCTCCAAGAAATATTGATGGAAGGAAATCAAAAAAGGTATGTGTAATTGTCATTGCAATAATAAAGACCACAAGAATAATTGGTGTCGTAAACTTCAAAAGTGTCGTGGATATTATAAATAAAAATAATGCCACAAGATTTATATGAATTCCTGGAGCGAGGCCTGTTAAAATTCCAGCAAGAATTCCAAAGCTAAGGGCAATAAGAATTGAAAGAATCATTTTAAATTATTTTTAATTTTTCGATCTCAATTTCAAGACTTTCATTATATTCAATCACTCGGCCAATAATTTCAACATTTTCTCCCTTCAATACATCTCCTTTATCCATGATTGCAGTTATTTCAGAATTATCTGCTAAATCTTTAATTGTCAGAATTGTAATGCTGTCTGTTTTAATCACTTCTTTTATTGAGGCGCTTATCTTAACATAATTATCAAGCATTTTCAAGTCTATTTTTGAAATTGAGATGCTTTTTGGCTCTAAATTCTGAGATAAAATTGCTAAAATAAGTATTCCTATAACTGTTGCCAAAAATGCTATTTTCAGCAGATTCATAAGATCTTATGGGCAGAAAGATTTAAGTAATTTCTCCCATTTGAAAAAATATGGATGTTGAAACAAGATTGAGATTGATAAAAGAAGTTGGTGAAGAGATAATAACAGAAGAGGAATTAAGAACTGTTCTTGAAACAAAAAGCAAGCCCATAGCATATGATGGCTTTGAGCCTTCAGGACTTGCGCACATACCTTTTGGCTTGCTTAGAGCAGAAAATCTTAAAAATATGTTAAAGGCAGGAATTAAATTCAAATTATATCTGGCTGATTATTTTGCTTTTATCAACAATAAACTTGGCGGAGATATGGAAAGGATAAGAACTGCTGGAGAATATTTTATTGAAGTCTGGAAAGCCTGCGGTGTTGATACTTCTAAGGTTGAAATTGTTTGGGCTAGTCAAATTATGGATGATTTAGATTATTGGGATAAAGTATTGAAAGTTGCAAAAGAAACTACCATAAAAAGAAGTATGAGAGCCACTACAATAATGGGTCGTCAAGAGGGTGAAATTCAAAGCACGGCCCAACTTTTTTATCCATCTATGCAGGTTACAGATGTTTTTCATCTTGATGTAGATATTTGTCAGCTCGGTCTTGATCAACGCAGAGCAAATATACTTGCAAGAGAAGTCGCAGAAAAATTAAAATGGAAAAAACCCGTTCTTGTTCATCACCATATGATTCTTGGTCTTCAGGGAATTAAAAAAAGTGATGATGAGGAAGCGACTATTTTGGCAAGCAAGATGTCAAAAAGCAAGCCCGAAACATGTATTTATATGCACGATTCAGAAGAAGAAATCAAAAGAAAAATCTCTTCAGCTTTTTGCTTACCAAAAATAGTTGAAGGAAACCCAATATTTGACTATCTGAAAAATCTTATCTTCAAAAGATATCCTTCAATAAAACTAGAAAGACCCCAAAAATTCGGAGGAAATATTGAACTTAGTTACAATGAATTAGAAAAAAAATATCTAAAAGGAGATGTTCATCCTCTTGATTTAAAAAATGCAACAGCTTTTTATCTCAATGAAATGATTAATCCTGTGAGAGATTATTTCAAAAAGAACACAAGGGCAAAAAAGCTTTATGAAACAGTTAAACAATACGCAATAACTCGTTAATTTTAGATTTTTCTTTAAAATGATAGAATTCAACAAAAGAATCTTGAAAAATGGAATAACCCTTTTATCTGAAGAGAGAAATCAGCCTCTTGTAGCGATTTTTGCAGCAATAAAACAGGGCGCAGCTAATGAAAAGGCCCAGGAAAAAGGAATAACTCATTTTTTAGAGCATATGATATTTAGGAATACAAAAAAAAGAACGAGTCAGGAAATTGATGAAATCATTGAAAAAACTGGCGGCTCAAGAAACGGTTCTACAGAACAAGACCTTACAACTTTTTATGTGAAGCTTCCTTCAAAATATCTTGAACTTGGAATTGAAGTTATTTCAGAAATGATTCAGAATCCTAGCTTTTCTTTAGAAGATATAGAAAAAGAAAGAAAGATTATTTTTGAAGAAATAAAAATGCAGCATGATTTGCCCCAGCTATATGTTCTTAAAAAATTAATTAATTTGCTTTATGCTTCACCATTTGGTGCACCAATGATTGGCAATATTGAAACGCTTAATCGCATAAATAAAGAAACGCTTGAAGCAAGGCATTTATCATACATGCCCAAAAATTTAATCATTTCTGTAGTTGGAAATGCATCTATTAAAGAGGCAGAGGAAATTATAAATAAAAAATTTGTTTTTAAAAATAATAATGCCGTCTTATTTCAGCCACACATTAATAAAATTTCTGCAGAATCAATAGAAAAAAGGCCAAATATTGATCAAGCCCAAATCGCTTTTGGTTTTCATATGCCAACTGCAATTGAAAAATCAAGATATTCTGCTGAAATCTTTGATTCTATTCTTATTCAAGGAATGTCTTCACGGCTTTATCAGGAAGTAAGAGAAAAAAGAGGACTTGCATATCATATTGATGGATTATATGATTCTGGCACAAGATATGGGATGGAAATAATTTATGCTGGAACCTCTCCAGATAAAGTAAAACTCATAAAATCCTTAATTTTAAAAGAAATAAATAGTCTTAAGACAATTTCTAAAAAAGAGCTTGCTGAAACAAAAGAAAAACTGATAGGCTCTTTTGAACTTTCAAGAGAAAAAAGCGAGATTGTTGCAAAAGAGTTAATTTATGAGGAAATTGCCAACGGGGCAGAGGAATATTATAATTACATTAAAAGAATTTCAGAAGTTGATTTAGAAGAAGTAAGAAAAATTCCAAGACAAATTAAAAAATACTCTTTTTCAGCCCTGCTTCCAAAATGAAGATTTATAAAATTCCTTTTATCAGCGGACTTGGCAGAACCTCTGGCTGTGAAAAAACCCCCGATGAATTTGAAAATTTAATTAAAAAAAAATCTTTTAATTTCATTAACGTTCCAGTTGATAATAGCAATATTGAATATTCAAATAAAGAAATAATCAGTAAAGTTAGATTCGAAGAAAAAACAATAATTGTTGGCGGCGATCATTCTGTTTCTTATGCCTCTGCAAAAGCATTTTTCCAAAAAAACAAAAATTCTGGTATGGTTGTTTTTGATGCCCATGCAGATTTAATGCCTTCAATGAAAGAACAGACTCATGAAGACTGGCTTCGCAAGCTCATAGATGAAAAAATAGTGTCTTCAGAGAGAATAATTCTTGTCGGGCTTAGAAATGTTGAGATTGAAGAGGAAGAATTCATCAGGAAAAATAAAATTCGCGCTTTTTATATGGCAAATCTTCCAGATTTAAGCACCTTAGGAGATTTGATTATGGAATTTTCAAGAAATTTTGAAAAGATCTATATTAGCATAGATGTTGATATAATTGATCCAGCATTTGCCCCTGGCGTGAGTTGCCCAGAACCGGCAGGATTTACTAACCGTGAATTTTTTGCTCTTTTGAGAAGAATTTTTTTGCTTAAAAATATAAATGTGGTAGACATCATAGAGAT
>PEVX01000008.1 GCA_002780285.1 Candidatus Pacearchaeota archaeon CG06_land_8_20_14_3_00_35_12 | reverse complement strand
TCTTTCTTTCTTTATCTCTTTTTGCTCAACAGCTTGGGGAGCATTTTGCTCAGAATTATTTGGAATGTTTTGCGGGTTTTCCTCTTGATTTTCCATTTTTAGGTTCTTAGAACGTTAGAGAAAAACAAAAGAGATTTTTATATTTTCCGATATGAAAAGTTTTCTAGAAATCAGCCAATTATTTGAATTATTTACCTGTTCCTTGGTGCGCAGCAACAGAGGGGCGGAGCTTGGCTGCTTTTTTGCCTTTGTTTCTTAATCCTCTTGATTTTCTTCCAGCACTAGTCAATCCACGAAAAGCCCTTCCTTTATGCTCTGGCAGGCATATCCATTTAACATCATTATCTGAGCGAATTTCCGGCCTTGAAGGATCAACCAAAATTACCTCAAAATAATAATAAATGCCGTCTTTTCCGATTGGATAGCTGTTGAGAACTTCTAAATTTCTGTATTTTGAGTTTGCTCTCATTTCAGCAACCCATTGATAATTCATTTTCAAAACCTTGCGCGATGTTTGCCTTCTATTCTTACGGCCTTTTTTTGCAGGTCTTGTCCTTTTTCTTCCCCCTCTTAGCAATTTGACTCTTAAAACAACAAAACCTTTTTTTGCTTTATAGCCAAGAGTTCTTGCCCTGTCAAGTCTTGTTGGATGTTCAACTCTTATAACTGCAGGCTGATTTCTCCATTCTGTCATTTTTTGGGAAACCATTTCCTGTGAGGGATTTCTCCATATTTCCCTCATATAAGCATATGCACCTTCAGCCATTTTAATAAAATTAAAGTTAGAAAAAGGAGTTAAAGATGGTTTTTAAAAGTTTTTATCACAGGAAAATATTTAAATAACTTAAAATATTCAATATGAAATAAACAAAATAAAGAATTAAAATGAACAAGTGGATGGAACTTATCCTTGGAATTTTGCTTATAATAGCGCCTATTTGGATAACAGCAGTTTATCTTCCCAATTGGTGGGCAGCAGCCCTTCAATTCATAATGGGGGGCATTATAGTTGCAATTATTGTTGTAGGTGTTCTGCTTTTGATATTAGGCATAAGCGACATAAAAGGCTAAGAATCTGATAAAGTACTGTGAAGAAATTATATTTTAGATTTCAATAAACTATTTAATTTAATTTTTCGCTATTTCTATATGTATGAATTGTGTGCTAAATGCCAGGGAAGAGGATTCTGTGGAAAGAGTTGCAGGATTTTGAACAGAATCAAAGAGCTTCAGCCAAAAATTGGGTTGGAATTTGAAGGAAATTCTCCGCCCGAA
The DNA here is from genome assembly GCA_002780285.1 of Candidatus Pacearchaeota archaeon CG06_land_8_20_14_3_00_35_12. Classification (GTDB taxonomy): domain Archaea; phylum Nanobdellota; class Nanobdellia; order Pacearchaeales; family PEVX01; genus PEVX01. Next base: position 26,431 of record PEVX01000008.1, on the reverse strand, counting down.
ATTTTTGTCGGGAAATTTAGTTATCCCAATGTTTTTGTAGGAATACTTTCTCCACCAACATATACAGAACAAGCTGAAAAATTAAGCATGCCTGAGCTTTGGGCTTCTGAAAATGCCTCAATAAATGAAATTTTGCAATATCGGTCACAGCTCATCTATGGAAGATTTAAAAATAATGTCTTCAATGCAAGAAAACAGAATTCATGGCAAAATAAAAGGTTTGAAGCAATGCAAGAAATTGCCATGGCCTCGAAACCTGTTGCAACAGAATTCAGGCTTGGAAAAAAACCTCAATTAAAGGCAGAATTTGACAACCATGTTCCAATAATCGGAAATCCTGCGCCTCTTGAACAAGCAAGGATTCAGGAAAATCCAAAAATTGAGAAAAAAGTAGATTACCTTGCAAATGATAGTGATGCAAAGGCAAATCAGGGAATAAGGGAATTATATAAAAGCAAAATTGCAGTCAGCAACATAATTAAAATTCTTTCTGCAGGGCTATTGGGATTAAAAAAACAGAGAAAGCTTGTTCCGACAAGATGGGCAGTTACAGCAACTGATGACAGCATCTCAAAAGAGATGCTTGAAAAAATCAAGACATATCAAGAAGTTTCTGATATTTTGCTTTTTAATTCAGAATATATTGGAAATCATTATGAGATTTTATTGCTACCTTCTGAGTTTCAGTTTGAAGTTATTGAGGCAAAAATGTCTGGTTCTGTCTGGAACCCTCAGGGAACAATGTATATTTCTCAAGACTATGAAAACTTTTACGGCAGGAAAGATTATGCAGAGGATGTTACCGGAGCATATTATGCAAACAGACTCGCTGTTTGCGAATTTCTTATGAAAATCCGAAGGCAGGCTTCTTGCCTGTTCATGCGCGAATGCCGGCCCGAATATTGGGCGCCTTGCGGCGTTGGAATATTGAGAGAATGCTCAAGGCACGCCTTCATGGAAAGAGTTGAAAAATTCTCAACAATAAAAGAAGCATTGCAGTCAGCTCAGAAAAGGCTTCGCCTCAATATTTCAACTTTCTCTTCAAAAAGCCGTATTTTGCAGGAATATAAAAAACAGCAGAAACTAAACCGATTTTTCTAATCTATTCAATGAAATATATTTGAAATAATTCTTGCTTTTGATTTATATTTCTGTTTTAAATAAAACGCATAAATCAAACCCGCAATTAATCCGCCCAAATGTGCTGAATTTGCAACTCCGGGAATTAATGAAAGAACAATCAAAATTAAAAGAACACCAAACCACATAGGCATTGCTATCGGAATGAACATTATGTAAATTGGCAATTTTGGCGTTAGCACTGCGAGCATTCCTGCAATGCCAAATATTGCTCCCGAAGCGCCGACTGCAACCATGCCTTCTTTAGCACCTCCGGCAAAAACAGAAAGCAGTATCATTCTTGGATCTTGAAACAGGACAAAAAGCAAAATGAACAAAATCGAGCCTAAAAGTCCTGCCGCCAAATATAATTTTAAGAATCTTTTGCTGCCGATAAGTCGCTCTAAAAAAGTGCCTAAGAACATCAAAGAGAGCATATTTGCAAAAAGATGAAAAAGATTTGCATGAACAAACATGCTTGTTACCAAAGTCCATAAATTTTTACCTTGGAGTATATCTAACGGCTTTAATGCAAGATAATTTTCAATGAAATTAGGAAACAAGAAATTAAGAAACATGGCTGCAAAGAAAACCAGCACATTTACAATGATCAAGATAAGAGTAATATTTAGAAAAGATAATTTTCTCATTTTCAGCGTTTCTTTTTCTTAGATTTTTTAGCTTTTCCCTTCTTAGAACTTTTTTTTATGCTTTTTTTAAAAAGTTTCGCTTTCTTTTTCCTTTCTCTTCTTCTTTTTTCTTTTTTTGCCTTTTTTTCTTTTTTATCTTTTCTTGCTCTTTTTGCCATCTTCTTGACATTCATTTTTCCAAGCTCTGCATCAATTATAGCAATCTCTTTTTTCGCATGTTCTAATTTTTGTCTTTGTTCTCTAAGATAGCCTTCAGGAGGAGAAAGCTGCAAAAGCCTGCCGCATTCTGGGCAGAAAAAATTGTGGCTTAGGGCAGATTCTTCTGTCATTTCAATATTGCAGCCAGTACAAAGGTAAAATCTCTTGCTTTCTCTGCTCTTTATGTTGTGCTCAATATCAAAAATTTGTTTTTGTTTTATATTTCTTAAAACCTCAAGGGATTTTGGAACATTTATAGACCAAGAATAGATATACCATCCTTTTCGCTTGTCTTTTTTCCTAGATGCTATAACCACATCATATGATTGAAGCTTGTAAAATATATTCCTGACCTGATTGACAGTTAGCTTCATTTTATCAGCTATTTTGAATTCATTTACTGTCTTTTCCTTTAGAATATCAACTATAGTTTCAGAGTTTTTGCCTGAAATGTTCCTTGCAAGCTCTCTCAATAGGTTTTTAATAAGTGTTTCCTGCATTTTCTTTTTATTTTAATGATTAAGTTAGAGTTAAAAAGTGCCTAAATAAATAGTTTTCCATTTAGTGTTGTCACTCTATAATTTATAATAAACTATTTAAAAATGTTCTTTTTAAGCTATTAAACGAGGTTATTTTTAATTCTTTAAAATGCCCCTATTTGGTAAGAAAAAAACAGAAAAGAGAACAGAATTTAGAAGAGAAGAGGGACAAATTCCAGAAATCCCTGCTGATGCAGAGCTCGAAAGCATTAAACGAGAGTTGGAATTTCCAGAGCCAGAATTGCCTGAAATGCCTGAGATGCCTAGTTCAAGACTGACTCCTCCGGGAGAATTTATTGGAGAAGAGGTCACAAGGCCCAGTACAATGCCCAGGCCTCCTCAAACAAGGCAGCCAATGGCAGAAAAAACAGAAATGCCCTCAAGAAGCTTTGTAAGAGAAATAAAGCCAAAAATGAGAGAGCCTATTTTCGTTAAAATTGACAAGTTCAAAGAAGCAGTAGAAAGCCTTGAAACAATAAACAAAAAAATTCAGGAGCTAAATGATTTGATGATGAAGATTAAAGAAACTCGCGCAAGAGAAGAAGAAGAAATAACGAAATGGGAAATGGAAATTCAGGAAATAAAAAGCAGGCTCACAATAATTGACCAAAAGCTTTTCAGCAAACTTGAATAAATAATTTCTAGGTAAGATGGAAGTAAATAAAAAAGCGATATACTACAGGCTTGGATCTGAAGAGTCTATTGAAGCAAAAAAACAGGTTTTGCAGTCAATAATTGCATCTATAGAGATTATGAAAACAGCTTCAAATCTCAAAAGACTTGGAAAAGACGAGAGGGAATCAAGCAACAGTGTTCAGAAAATAATAGAGGAGATAGGCCACAATATAAAAAATCTTACAGCTAATCTGCCAGAAGAAGAGATTCATGAGCATAAAATAGAGCATAAAAAAAGCAAGAAAGCCAAGGCTGGAAAAGTAAAATTTAGCGAAGCAAGACAGTTTGAAGATGAACTCAAGGAGATAAAGGATAAGCTATCAAAACTAGGCTAAATTGTTTAATTCTATAAAAGTTTTTAAAGTCCTGGCAAATTATTTCTTTCTATGGCACTGACAAGACAGCAATTGATTAAGAGTTATTTGGATTTTTTCAAAAGCAAGAAGCATGCAATAATTGAAAATGTTTCTTTAGTTCCTGAGCATGATCCAACAGTCTTGTTCACGACTGCAGGAATGCATCCATTAGTTCCTTTTTTGCTTGGGCAGAAGCATCTTTTGGGAAAAAGGCTTTGCAATGTCCAGAGATGCATAAGAACCCAGGATATTGATGAAGTTGGGGACAGTTTTCATCATACTTTTTTTGAAATGCTTGGAAATTGGTCCTTGGGAGATTATTTCAAAGATGAAGCAATAGAATTTTCCTTTGAGTTTTTGACAAAAACCCTGAAAATTCCAATTGAAAAACTTGCCATATCTTGTTTTGCAGGAGACAAAGATGCTCCAAGAGATTTGGATGCTTCAAAGAAATGGGAATCATTGGGAATTCCAAAAGAAAGAATTGCTTTTCTGCCTAAGAATAATAATTGGTGGGGCCCGGCAGGAAAAACAGGCCCATGCGGGCCTGACTCAGAAATGTTTTACTGGCGTTCAAGCAAGAAAGCGCCTGAAAAATTTGATCCTCTTGATGATACATGGGTTGAAATCTGGAATGATGTTTTCATGCAGTATAATAAGACAGAATCTGGTTTTGAGGAATTAAAGCAAAAAAATGTTGATACTGGGATGGGTGTTGAAAGAACAACCGCCATTTTAAACAAGTTAGATGATGATTATCTGTCAGATTCTTTTCTGCCCTTGGTTAAAAAAATAGAAGAACTTTCAAAAAAAAGATATGTAAAAGAAGAAACCAAAGCAATGAGGATAATTGCTGACCATATCAAAGCTGCAGTTTTCATAGTTGCAGATGGAATTTTTCCAAGCAATGTTGAAAGAGGATACGTCTTAAGAAGACTGATAAGAAGAGCGATAAGATATGGCCGAGAATTAGGGTTAGAGCAATTTATATCAGAAATTGCAGAGTCAGTATTTGATATTTATAGGGATTATTCTCATTTGGCAAAGAATAAAGATAAAATTTTGAATGAGCTTGAAAAAGAAGAGACAAAATTTTTACAAACATTGGGAAATGGAATAAAGATATTTGAAAAACTTGTAAAAGACAAGCGAGAAATTTCTGGAAAAGATGCTTTTCTGCTTTATCAGAGCTATGGTTTTCCTTTAGAAATGACTATTGAACTTGCAAGAGAAAAAAATATCAGAGTTGATGAGATGGGTTTTGAAAAGGAAAATTCAAAACATCAGGAATTAAGCAGGACAGCAACAGAAGGAAAATTTAAATCTGGATTAGCAGACAATTCAGAAGCAACAACAAAACTTCATACAGCAACGCATTTGTTAAATCAAGCCTTAAGAATTGTTTTAAAAAATCAAGATATTCATCAAAAAGGTTCAAACATCACTCCTGAAAGATTAAGATTTGATTTTAATTTTGACAGGAAAGTGACCAATGAAGAACTGAAAGAGGTTGAAACTTTAATGAATAAAAAAATTCAGGAAAAAATGGAGGTTAAAAGAGAAGAAATGAATCTTGAACAGGCAAAGACCAGCGGTGCGCAGGGAATTTTTGAAAGCAAGTATGGAAATAAGGTTTCTGTCTATTCAATAGGAAATTTTAGCAAGGAAATTTGCGCGGGACCGCACGTTAAAAACACCAGAGAGCTAGGAAAATTCAGAATTTTGAAAGAAGAGTCTGTCGCAGCAGGCATCAGGAGAATCAAGGCTTTTTTGGAATAATTTAAAAAGATTAATTTCCTATTCTATAAAATCAAATAAGAGGTCTAAAAATGGAAGTTAGATGGTTCAAAAAACCAAAAGCAGGCGCAACGATAATCAGCGGATTTCAGGGATTTGGATTGGTAGGAACTATTGCAACAGAATTCTTGATAGATCATTTGAATGCAAAGCAGATTGGAAAAATAGAGGGGAATAAGGTTGTTCCAATGATTGCAGTTCATAAGGGAGAAGTCATAGAGCCTCTTTCAATTTTTTATGATGAGAAAGAAAATATTGTGTTGATAAGGTCAATTGTTCCTTTATCAAATCTTGAATGGGAGCTTGCAGACACTGTGCTTGAAATCTGTGATGGAATTAAGGCAAGAGAACTTATAACAATTGAAGGAATCAGCGGTTTCGAGGATAGAGCAAATGAAAAGAACCTCAAAACATTTTTCTTCACTCAAGATGCTAAAAGAATGAAAAAGCTACAATCTGTGGGAATTGAAGAATTAAAAGAGGGAATCATTCTTGGAGTTACTGCCTCTTTAATTTCAAAAATGAAAGGGGCGACATTTATTTTTTCAGAAGCATATTCTGAATTGCCTGATTCAAGGTCAGCTGCAAAGATAATCGAGGTTTTGGATAAGTATCTTAACTTGAAAGTTGATTACAAGCCATTAATCATGAAGGCAGAAGGCTTTGAAAAAAAAGTCAAAGAGTTGTTTGTCAGAGGCGTCGATATTCTAAAACAAAAAAACCAGAAAGAGACTTCTTACGTTGGATAAATTTATTCTATATAAATTGCAGGCTTGCCGGGCTTTGCTTTTCCTGACTTGTTCTGAGGGTCATATTTTTGCTTATCATTAACTGCAAAAATTTTAACTTCAAGATTCAAGCTTATTTTTATTGATTCCAAAGACTCACTATAAATATCAAACTCTTTAGGCAGAACATAAAGATAAATTTTCTTTGCTTCCTTGTTCTGTTTTTCTTTTATGATGTTAATTATATTTCTTATGTCTCCAATCAAAGAATCAACTTGCTGCTCCTGCTTTTCAAAAGTTTCATTTATCTTTTTTTCGTCAGCAACGGGCCATTTTTCCAAAGAAATAAATGTCTTGTTGCCAAGTTTGTGCCAGAATTCTTCTGCAATATGTGGACAAAATAGGGATAACATTTTCAAAAATCCTTCAAGAACTCCGAGACTTTCTTCATTGCCGAGAACCTCAAAAAATTCCCTTAGCTTGATTACTGCAAGATTATATCTGAAATTATCTATATCTTCTGTGATTTCTTTTACAGCTTTGTTGAATTTGCTTACTATTTTTTCAGTGCTCTTTCCTGACTTAACACTTTTAAAATAAGTTATAACTTTGTTGACAAATCTGAAACTTCCATCTATGCCTTCATCACTCCAAGAAAAATCTTTGTCTGGAGAGGCCACAGAAACAAGATAAAGCCTTAATGTATCAGCGCCGTATTTTTCAATTATATCTGTTGGGTTTACAACATTTCCCAATGATTTTGACATTTTATTTCCATCTTTTCCAAGAAGCATGCCTTGATTGAATAATTTTGTAAATGGCTCATCAAAAGTTAAAAATTGAAGGTCTCGCAATGCTTTAGTAAAGAATCTTGCATAAATCAGATGCATGCATGCGTGCTCTGCTCCGCCAACATATTGATTTACAGGCATCCAATATGAAACTTTCTTTTTATCAAATGGCTCTTTATTATTCTTGCTATCACAATATCTCAGGAAATACCAGCTGCTGTCAAAGAATGTGTCCATTGTGTCTGTTTCTCTTCTTGCCTTGCCATTGCATTTGGGGCATTTTGTGTTTACAAAATCTTCATTTGTAGCCAATGGATTTCCCTTGCCGAATTTCACTTTTTCAGGCAGCAAAATTGGCAGGTCTTTTTCTGACACGGGGATTATGCCACATTTATCGCAGTAAATTATTGGAATCGGTGTTCCCCAATATCTTTGTCTTGAAATAAGCCAGTCCCGCATTTTGTAATTTACAGTCTTCTTGCCCAATTTTTTGCTTTCAAGATGATTCGCAATCTCGTCAATTGCTTTTTTGCTTTCAAGTTTTGAAAATTTTTCTGAATTTACAAGAATTCCTTCATCAACAAAGGCTTCTTTCATTGTTTTAGCATCAATTTTCTTTCCAGAAGGCATTATCACAACTTTTATTGGGATTTTATACTTCTTTGCAAATTCAAAATCGCGTTGATCGTGAGCTGGAACAGCCATCACCATTCCGCTTCCATATTCAGCGATGACAAAATTCCCTGTATAAACAGGAACTTTTTCATTTGTCAGGGGATTTTCAGCATAGCTTCCTGTAAAAACTCCTTCTTTTTCAAGCTGTTCTATCTCTTTTTCAGAAACAGATTTTATTTTATCTAAGAATTTCTGAACTTCTTTCTTTTGTCCTTCGGTAACTAAGTCCATCAATCTTGGATGCTGGGCACTTACAACCATAAAAGTCACTCCATAAATTGTATCTGGCCTTGTTGTAAAAATAGGCCATTTTTTTCCATTTATGATAAAATTTATTTCTGTTCCAAAACTTTTTCCAATCCAGTTTTCCTGCATAAGCTTTATTCTTTCAGGCCACTGCAGATTTTCTATAAATTTCAGAAGTTCCTCAATATAATCAGTTGTTTTGATAAACCATTGCTCTAATTGCTTGATTTCCACATCAGTATCTTCGTGCCTCCAGCATTTTCCTGAATGAACTTGCTCATTTGCCAAAACTGTTTTGCATTTAGGGCACCAATTGACAGCAGCTTTTTTTCTGTAAGCCAGATTGGCTTCAAAAAATTTCAAAAAGAAAAATTGATTCCATCTGTAATATTCTGGATCACAAGTTTTCAGCATTCTATTCCAATCATAGCTTAGTCCTAAAGATTTCTGCTGGCTAACGAAATTTGCCATTGATTTTAGAGTGTAATCTTTTGGATGTTCTCCTGCTTTGATAGCCGCATTTTCTGCTGGAAGCCCGAAGGCATCATAGCCCATGGGATGAAGAACATTAAATCCAGACATTCTCTTGAATCTTGCCTGAATGTCGCCAATAGTATAGTTCAAGGCATGCCCCATATGCAAGCCATAGCTTGAAGGATAAGGAAACATTTCAAGGCAATAGAATTTTTCCTTTTTAGAATCCTCAGAAACCTGGAAAATTTTTCCTTTTTCCCACTCTTTCTGCCATTTCTTTTCTATCGCATTTAAATTAATTTTATTCACTTCTGCTTGCTTAACCATTTTAGTTTAAAAAAAGCATTGTTTAAATTATTTTTGCTTAGGAGAGAATGCTGAAGCTAGGAGCATAGCCGTTGCCCTGCTGAATTTTTGCATTATTTGTAAAAAATTCTTCAACCCATTGCTCAAGATCTTTGGAGCCATTCATCCCACTGACTTTAATTCTAAATTTTTCATACTGGCTGTCTTCTCTGTCTTCATATGAAAAGATATCAGACCATTCAAAAATTGACAAGGGCTCTGAAAGACTAGGAAGAAATGTTAATTTGTAATTAATGTATATCTCAAATTTTAATGAGCTTGAAGAAAGCGAGATTCCATGATCATCGCAAGATTCAAATTCTGCGACGTAGAAACTGTTGTGGGAATTTTTTGAATCTGACTTTCTTTCAATATTCTTAAGTTTGTAAAAATAGGGAGCCTCTTCATAAAGCTTTGAAGGCGGGGCAGCGAAAATTCCTTTCTTTGTTAATTCAATGAGTTTGTCTTCTATATCTTTGCCGTATTTTTCATCAAAAAACTTTTTAGTATTAGTCATAATGCCTCCCCAGAAAAATTAAAGAGGCCTTTATAGCAAAACGACTACGAGTACTAGAACTAACATGCTCAAATTCTGTAGTCTTGCTATGAAAGGCTTTTTCATAGAACTTCGAAAAGATTCTGATTTAAATATTTTTCGTCGATAAAGAATAGATATTAAATATGGGCCTGGGAGGATTCGAACCCCCGACTTCTAGCTTTCTTTCTTCTTTCCGAGGTCGCGAAAACTTTTGGTTTTCGGGAACCAGAAAAGCTTTTGCTTTTCTTGTCTTCTTTTTAAGAAGGCTCTTAGAAGGCTAGCACTCTATCCGAGCTGAGTTACAGGCCCATAAGCGGGGAGAGGGACTCGAACCCTCGAAAAGTCGGGTTGCAGCCGACTGCCGTAGCCGCTGGGCCACCCCCGCAATAAATTCTCAAATAAATTTATTCTTATAAAGTTTATTGAAGTGAATAATGCAAAACCTTTATAAATTCTATTCTATTTGTCCATTCAATTTAAAAGAGGTAAAATGAGTGTTGATTGGAAAACAACGCTGCCACTTGTATCAGTGCTTTTGGCCGTTGCAATTTTAAAATGGAATAACTTAGCAATTACTTCCGGATTTATAGGGGGCATTATTGTTTTTGCAGTTTGGATGACTGTAATTCCATTATTGAATTCAATGGGTGTAAGAGCTGCTGATTCATGGTTAGTTAAGGCATCTATATTTGCAATTTTGGCTGCTTCCTGCTCTTTGATACCAATATTGCTCAAAGGAGCTTTTTTCAATGGGGTTTGGATTAGCTATGTTGTAGATAGTGCAATGACCTTATCTTGGCTATTTGCATTTATAGGCGGCGTTGCAGCATTGATGAATGCAAAATAAACCTAAGAATTTTTCTTTTGTTTTTTCTATAGCTAAGCATATCTAGAAATAGTTTAATTTAAGAAAGAATAAAAATTTATTTCTTTACAATTAGCCAGACAAAAACATAGATAATTGCCGCAATTAAAGCAATATCGATTGTTATCCAAACAGGGTTTCTCTTCAATTCAAACATCAATTGGTCAAACCATGAAGCGATTGCTGAAGAGCTTTGCACATTAACAGATGCAGTCTGAGACGTGCTTTTTCCACCATAAGTTGTTGTAATTGTAAATGATTGAACACCAGTAGCATTTGATTTTGGAGTCAAATAAACAAAGGCAGTCCCGCTATTTCCTGCTGCAATAGTTAATGAAGCAGGCTCTATCTTGCTTACATTTGCCCAGGATTCATAGCCTGTAGCTGAAAATGTATATGTAACAGATACTGATTCATTATTTGTTATAGAAACTGGAATTGTTAATTCAGAGCCAGCAATGCCTGTTGAATTTAAGATACTTATTTGACTTTTATTTGTAACATTTCCAACACAACTTCCCCCTTTCAATTCTAAGATTGTTGTTCTTGCATTTGAATCATGATATGTGCCGCTTTTGTAATAAAATGAAACTTCTGCATTCAAGGTATAATTTCCAGAATTCGTATTTGAAGGAACAATTAATGTAAATGGTTGTGTTGAATCATCCCCGCTGTCAATATTATCGATTATTTTTGAAGAATTTATTCCTAAAACAGTGTTATAAACTCTTATCCTTACAGATTCTTCATCATTGTCTCCAACATTTTCAATTCCCAAAACAGCTTCAGTAGTATCCCCGCAAGCCATGCTTGCTGGGTTCAATTCGAATGAGGCAATTTTAACATCATGCTTTTGTCTTTTAACATCAATATTTACTGATTTCTGGATGCATTGTTCATCTTCAGCATAGTCAGAATCATCAATATATGCTTTTGCATAAATTGCAATAGTGTGATTTTTCTTTGTATCAGAAGGAATTGTCAAAATCAAATAAACTGTCTCGGAATCATCTTCATCAATTGTAATTGTTGTTTCATTGTTTGCATCAAGCATTTTGCTGTTATTCAAATCATATAAATCAGCAGAAACAACAAAATCATGAGATTCATCATCTGTATTTTTAATCTTTAATTTTAATTTGATTGATTCTCCAACATAAAAATCATCGCCAGAATCTGGATCATCAATAATAAAATTAATAATGCTTCCTTTATTTCCTTCCTCACAATATTGTTCAATAACATCAATGCTTAAGGATGTTGAATCATTTGCGCCTGTTGAAGAATTTGCAATAATGCTTGTTGAATATGAGCCAAGCATCATATTTTCTGGAACTGAAACATTAAAAGTGACAGTTTTTGTTTCTCCAGCATACAATGAAAAATTGGCTGGGAAAGTGAAGGTAATATTATTATTGTCAGAATCATTCAATACACTTGTATTTCTTAATTGGATTCCGGAAAGATTGATGTTTCCAGTATTTTGAATTGAAAGGCTAACTGTTGAGTTTTTTTCTGCAAAAGTTGAAAGACTTAAAGCGTTTAATATATCTAATTGGAATTTAGGATTTACAACGACCTGTAAATCAGTTGTATTAGAAACATTTGTTCCGTTCATAATCCCTGAAACATTGATTTTTGCAGTATATGTTGCATTAGCAGTATAACTCGGAATTGCAACATTAACTGTGACTGTTTGGGTTGAATTATTCAATAATGTTGAAGAATTGCCTGAAAAAGTGACTGTGCTTGCATTTGTCAGATTAGAATTAGTCAATGCAATAGCAACGCTTGTAATATTATAAGTAGCATTTACATTTGTAACATTAAAAGTTGATGAATTTGACGTGCCTGCATCAAGATAAATTGTAGCTGGAGCACTCAACTCAATTGGGGCTGCTGCAACTAATGAGATGCTAACCAAAAACAACGCAATCAAACTTAACAAAAATAATTTTTTCATTTTTGCATTTATACCTTAGCCTTAAAGTGTTACGATTTTGAAATTACTACACCTTTTTAAACTTTTCTATTTTCAAGAACGTATCAAAATTTTCTAGAAATATTGCAGAATTTCTTCCATATTAACAATTCGGGCGTCATCCAATGCAATTCCTGGGCATGCAGTATTTATCCAAATATCACATTTAAAATTCTCTAATTCGTTTTTATCAAGAAAATCACAAATAAAAAGAAAAGCCTTTTTTTTCATTTTTTCAAGTTTCTTTTTTAATTCCAAAGCCATGCTTATGTTGTTTTGGCCAGGTTTAGTGGAAACAATTATTCCTACAGTAGTTGAAACAAGAAATTTCTTTTTTGATGCTTCTATTTTGTTCTGGAAATGGCGGATTTCTTCTTTATCTAACTTAGATATTTGAAATGTTTCTGGATTCAGGATAAAAATTGGCTTTTTTGTTTTCAGCGCTAAGTTCAAAAGATGAAACTGCCCTGTTCCGATAAATAAGAATGCATCAATCTTATATTCTATTTTTGTTGCTGCAGATACATCGCAGCCTAGAATCTGACCTACATATTTGCCAATTCTACCTTTTGCAGTAAAAACCTCCATTTTATTAGATTCAAGGATTTTTTTTATTTCAGATACTATATTAATATATTGTATAGATGCAATAATCCCAATTCGGTTATATTGAATCTTTTTGATTTCACTATTTAGCTGTTCTTTCAATCGTTCGGAACCGTATTTTCTTTTGGCTTCAACAAAAATTATTTTTGACATGTGAGAAAGAGAGAAATATCTTATTAAAATTTAACTGAAAGATCAAAATTAAGCTGAACTGAAGCCCTTATCAACCACAGGTTGTATTTCTTTTGCTTTGTATATCTCTGCAAAAGAAGGGGTTGCAATTATTACATTTTCCCCGAAACCGGCTACGCTGCCTTCAAGAGCATCACAAGTTTTCTTTATTTTTGAAACTGCTCTTTTAAGCTCTACAATGTCCTTGCTTTTCAGGGGCTTTATATCTATTAAGGCGATAGTATAGCCTTCCCTTAAAACTTCAAGAATCTTATTTACATCATCGAATTGTTTGAGAATAAAAGGCCTTATGATGACTTTAGTTTTCTTTGATATCTCTTTGCCTAAGTCAATTTCTAAATATTCAGTTTCAGGAGCTTGTTCTTTTCCTTTGAATATTCTATTAAAAATTGAACCTGGTGCCATCTTAAATTTTCCTAAAATTATTCATATTTATAAATATTTCTATTCAAAAAATTATATTTTTTTAGCAGTATTTTTCTTGTCTCTTTCAAAAGAAGTCATAATTTCCTGCCTCAATTCCAATAATTTATCTCTTGTATCATGCTCTTGTTTTTCTATTGATTTAATCCTCATATCAAGCAGGGCTTTTTTATTTTTCAAATCTTTGTCTAAATCTGGTTTAGACATTTTTAACATCGCTGGACCAATAATTTTATAAACTTCTTGATCTGCATTTTTCAATTCTTCGATAGCATTTTCAACATCCAAAGATTCTAATTGAAAAGATTGTTTTTGCATGAGCAAACTTTGGAGGCTTTGCTCTAAAAGCTGCAAATCTTGAATCTTCACATTAATATCTTCTTGTTTTTTTTCTTCCATTTTAAATTAAAAAATTATATTGCCCTAACCTTTGTAGGCTCTTTTCTTGGCTTGAAAAAAATTCTTGAGCCACAATGAGGGCAGACAAATCTTGTCTGAAGAACTTTCTGTGAAAGTTGCTTGCCACAAAAAAAACATTTGTAAATTGCCATTTTAAATTATTGAAGATAATATGCTTGCGCTGTAAATTTTTTCTTGCAGCTTTTGCATTTCCATATTCCCTTAGAGAGTCTTTTGCACGTATATTTTTTACAAAAAGGGCATCGTTGCTTTATGCGCTGTTTTTTTTCTACAGCTGCGACTGCTTCACGAATTTTTTTTCCATATCTGACTCCAAATCTTCCTGATGCACCAACTATTCTTGTCATTTTTTGTTTTAAAATTTAATGAATTTGAATGGGGCTACCCGGATTTGAACCGGGATCGCGAACTCCCAAGGCTCGAAGGCTAGCCAAATTACCCCATAGCCCCATGGGGTATTTAAAAAAAATTTGTTTATAAATATTTTGAGTTGATGAATTTTTGAATTATTTTGCCTTTTCTTTTGCGACTTCTTTTCCTTTTGCAGGAGTCGCTGTAGGAGCTGTTGTTGGTACTCCTGGAACTGCTGTTGGCGCTGCGACTGCTCCTGGGGCTGGGGCTGCTGTTGGCGCTGCTGCGGCCGCTGCGGCTTTTGCGGCCTCTTCTGCAGCTTTTGCTTCCTCTTCTTTCTTGAGCTGTTCTTCTTGTTTTTTTCTCAATGCTTCGAATTCAGCAATCAATTTCTGTTTCTTTTTCTCATCAACAGTAGTCTTTTCATCTTTTATTTCTGAAAGATATTTGCCTTTGTTAATTGAACCAATCAATTCTTTTGCCTCAATCCCCTCTATTAAAATTCCAAGGCTTTGGCATGTACCAAGAACAGATTTTACAACTGATTTAAAATCATTTGCGAGCATTCCTTCTTTTTTTATTTTTGCAACACTAATCACTTGCTCAATTGCAAGATTTCCAACTTTCAATTTTTTGTGAATTCCGCTTCCTTTTTCAATTCCAGCTTCTTTTTTAAGAAGTTGAGATGTTGGAGGGGTCATAACTTTTACTGTAAAATTTTTTGTTTTGCTATCTATATCAAGAATTACGGGAACCTTCATGTCCTTGAATGAAGATGTTGAAGAATTAACTTCCTGAATGACTTTTCCAATATTAATTCCTAATGGGCCAAGTTTTTGTCCAATTGAGGGACCAGGCTTCATATCTCCACCATCAACAAGTAATTGAATTTGCATTTTAATCTTCGTATTTATCCTTTTCTTCCTCTTCAGCCTCCTTTTCTTCCCTTCTTATTACACGAACATTATCAATTTTAACAGTTATTGGAATTGGAACTGCTGCTTCCAGCAATTCAACGACAACTTCTTCTTTTGATTTGTCAACCATAATTACCTTTGCTTTTGATTTTTTAAAAGGCTCTGCGATAATTTCTACAATATCGCCTTTTTCAATTTTAACTTCAGCAATGATCGGTTCGATCATGTTTTTAATTTCTTCATAAGAAACTGTTTTGCTGATTATGCCTTTAACGTACTGCAAATTGTAGCAGGCTTCCTCTAAAGTTTCTCTATTGTCAGCTTCGATAAATAAATATCCTCTTGTCCCGTGAGGTCTTGTAATGCTTGCTACATTGAGAGCCTTTCTTTTCGCTCTGTCTGCGATCAAGTCTGCAACTTGATCTTCTTTATTTGTTGTTACCCTAATCACAAATATCATTTTTAGAGAAGACGTCAAGATAATTTAAGATAATAAAATTGAATTTTAATCATTTATAAATGTTGTGATTTATTATTGTTTTTTTAATGATAATCAAAATTTCAAAAGACGCATTATCATAAAAATTAGGAAGCCAACCAAACCAATAATTAAAATACCAATAGCTGAAACTTTTGAAATTAGTTTAAACTCTGACATGGTTGGTTTTTTTGTGATTCTCAAAACACGACCGCATTTCAGGATAAAATCCTTAAGCTGAGTTAAAATATTCATTTTAGTATAAGAATTATTCTACAAATTCAATCCCTAATTCATCCTGCATTTCTTTTTTTCTCCTGTCCATTGAGGTTTCATCATGTCCAAGAATTTGTGGGGATTTTACTCCAGTAACAATTAACATAACTCTCATTGATTTGTCCATATCCTCGCTTATTTTAGCTCCCCAAATCATTTTCGCGCTTGGATTAAGTCGAGAACCAACTGTTTCAATAACTTTCTTTGCTTCATCAAGGCTTAGATCAGGGCCTCCAATAATATTGACAAGAGCACCCGATGCATTAGTTATATCTACATCTAACAAAGGATTGTCTATTGCTTTTTCTATTGATTCTAGTGCTCTATTTTGTGAATCTGATTCTCCTAATCCAATCATACTTACTCCGCCACCACTCATAACTGCCCTTATGTCTGCAAAATCAAGGTTTACAAGCCCAGGTTTTGTTACAAGTTCAGTAGTTCCTTTAACAGCATTGGTTAAAATTTCATCTGCAACCTTAAAAGCAGTATGCAATGGCAATTCAGGAACGAGCTCAAGCAATTTATCATTTGGAATAACAATCAGTGTATCAACAATGCTTTCTAATTTCTCAAGCCCATCGATGGCATTTTCATATCTTTTTTGTCCTTCTATTGAAAAAGGCAATGTCACAACTGCGATTGTCAGAGCATTTAATTTTTTTGAGATATCTGCAACAACAGGAGCTGCGCCGCTTCCTGTTCCACCACCTAATCCACAAGTGATGAAAACCATATTTGCACCCAATAATTTTTCTTTTATTTCATGCTCGGATTCACGAGCAGATTCATTTCCAACCTGGGGATTGCTTCCAGCACCCATTCCCTGAGTCAACTCTTTTCCAATAAGAATTTTAGCATCTGCAGAAGTATAAAGTAAATCTTGAGCATCGGTATTAATTGCAATCAATTCTCCCCCGCTTATTCCAACATCCTTCATTCGACTAATAGTATTTCCACCGCTTCCGCCGATTCCAACAACTTTTATTCTGGCCTTGTGCTTCTTCAAAAGCTCTTCAAGTTCTCTGTCTACTTCAGGAGATTCATGCGAAAAGGATATTTCTTCAAATTTTTTTCCTTGAGTAACTGCCATTTTAAATGCTTATTTTAACAATATTTTGATAACAGAATAATAAAAAAGAGATTAGTATATAAATTTTAGTATTGATAAAAGCAATAAATTAAAATTCAACAATCAAATCAGCATTCAGAAGTTTTTTTGCTTTTTCTATTAGAAGTTTGACATTCTTGTCAAGAAGTTTAAGCTTCTCTCCAAGATGCTTGTTTTGCTTATCAAAGACAAGAATCTTTTTGCCATCCTTTAGCATTATTTTATAGTCCTCGCTTTTTGCCCCTAAAAAAAATTCTGCGAGAACTTTTATCTTATCATCCTCATTTTCGATCATTTTATTGATTTTGTATAAGTAGATTATGTTCTTGCCAGAAAGGGGGTTATTAAAATCAGCCATGACTCTACCAGAAGAAACAGAAATAACTCTAACCAAAAGGCCATCAATATTATAAAAAGTTCCTGCAACAGGTTTTATTCCTTGTTGGCTAAAAACAACAAGAGGGATAGTTTTAACAAGAGAATTGTCCCGCTTTCCAAAGGCATTTTCAGGCGAAAGCTCAAGAGAATAATCTTTTCCTACTTCTTTTCCTTCAAAATCTTTTTCAAAAGCGGGCAAAACCATTTCTTCCCCAATACAAATTTTCAATGGTTTTGTTTCTGTCTTTCCACCTTTTGTCAAAGAAGTGCTGTCAAAAACCTCTCCAGTCTCTTTTACCTTGGCAGTAAATTCCAATTCTATAAAATCGTTTTTCTTGATTTGCATGAGATTGCAACTTTTATTTGGTTTTTAACTTTTTCTATATTTTCTATATGTTCTATCAAAACTTTTATAAATGGTTTTTATCTTTAACATATAATTAAAATAATTTTTATCTAAAAATGAGTGACAGATCAATTGATGCGTATAGTGTTAAGCCAGGAAATACAGTGATAATTGATGGAGCTCCTTGTGTTGTTAAAAATGTCGATATAAGCAAAACAGGAAAGCATGGCGCTTCAAAAGCAAGAATAGAAGCTGTCGGAATTATAGATAATAAGAAAAGAATAATAATCAAGCCCGGACATGAAAAATTAGATATTCCAACTATCGATAAGAGAAGATGCCAAATAATCACAATTTCAAATAATATTGCAAATGTAATGGATTTAGAAACATTTGAAACTTTAGAAATAAAGATTCCAGAAGAACTTCTTCCAGACTGCAAAGAAGGAAGCCAGGCAGAATATTGGAATATAGAAGGAGAAAAAATATTAAAAAGGCTACTCCAATCTTGAACTTAAATTATTTTAAAAATGGCAACAAAAATTCCAGCAACACAGGCAAGACTTTTTCATAATGTATTTGTATGCAAACGCTGCAGCAGAAAAACGCATGCCGAATCGAGAAAGATCAGAGAAGGGCTTGTTAAATGCAGAGCCTGTGGTGGAAAGGCATTTAGACCGATAAAAAAGAAATAAAGGTAAATGAAAAGAGGCGATAGATAGAAAAATGCATGATGGTTTTTTGATTTTTGACATTATCTTCTTTATTCTATTCACTATTTTTGTAATTAATTTTCTTTATACGCATAGAAAAAAAGTTCAGGTTGAAAATAAAATATTTTTTCTTTACAGGACAAAAATCGGATTGAAATTAATGGATAAAATCGCGAGAAAATTTCCAAAATCACTCAACATTATTGCAGTAATAAGCATAATTACAGGATATATTGGAATGCTAGCATCTTTTTTGTTGTTAATTGCTGCAATTTATCAGATAAGCACGATTGCAGTTGTTCCAAATGTTCCGCCAGTTATGCCATTAGTGCCCTGGATACAATTGCCAGGACTTCCAATTCTATATTTTACTTTCTGGATAATTGCAATTTTTATTATAGCAAGCGTTCATGAAACGTCGCATGGAATCTTTTCTCGACTCTATAAAGTAAAACTGAAAAGCAGCGGTTTTGGTTTTGTTGGGCCACTGCCAGCAGCATTTGTAGAGCCTGATGAAAAACAGCTCCAGAAAAAGTCAATGAAACAACAAATTGCTGTGCTTTCTGCAGGAAGTTTTTCAAATCTTATTACTGCGGCCATTTTCTTATTGCTGATGTTTTTAACAATTTCATTGATGGCTCCGGCAACAAATCCAGCAATTGTCAGTGCACCAATACAACTTGTCAGCATTGCAAAATTTTCTCCTGCATGGAATGCAACCCTGAATGAAAGTGATGGAAAAATAATAGAGATAGAGACTGCAAATGAAACAATAAGTTATTTTTCAAATTTCTCAGATAGCCTTGATAAATTAAAGCCTGGCGACAATATCACCATTAATGTCTATGAATCAAATCATACAAAAATACGAGAAGTAACAATAACAACAATTGAAAATCCTCAGAATAAGAGCAAAAGCTATTTTGGGATATCCACACAGCCATACATTTCAGATATGAGCTTAAAGATTACAATATGGTTTTGGAAATTATTTCAATGGCTTTTTTTAATCAGTTTTTTCGTTGGACTTTTTAATCTTCTCCCTTTTTCAATTTTTGATGGCGGAAGAATCTTCTATCTAACTATATTAAAGATAACAAAGAATAACAAGAAAAAAACAGAAAGAATTGTAAAAATAACAAATTTCATATTGCTTCTTCTTTTATTTGGAATGTTTTTGATGTGGTTTATCAGAATATAAACAAATATAAATCTGAAAAATAAATCTTTTTCATTGGGCTGATGATTCAACGGCAGAATGCTTCCTTCGCAGGGAAGATATCTGGGTTCAATTCCCAGTCAGTCCATTTTTCTAAATTTTTCAAATTTTAGAAAACTATTTAAAGAAAAAGACATTTATTTTTAATTATATTTAACATAAAAAGAGGTAATAGAAAATCTAATTCTAAAAATGGCGAAAAAGAAAGCAAAGAAGAAGAAAAAGAAATAAATCAATTTTTTATTTTTATTTTTTATTTTTATTTTTTATTTTAATTCTATAATTTTTCCATAACTACCCGGGTTTATTACACGGGTTTTCTTAATCCTGTCAGAAAGCTCTTCGTTTTCATGAATGTGCCCGCAGATGTTCAAGATTGGCTGAAATTTTTCAATAAATCTTCTTATTGCAATGCTTCCAACATGGGATGAATCAACCCGGTCTAATTTTGTTTTAAAGGGGGGAGTATGAGAAATTAAAATTAATTTTCTATTTTCTATTTTTTCCTTGATTTTTTCATAGGCTTTTTTAATATTCTCTTTTATTTGATGTTCATTCATTTCAAAAGGCGTGTTGAATGGAGTTATATTGCTCCCGCCAATTCCAAAAAAGAAGAGGTTTTTGAAAATAAAAAAAGAATTATGAATATTTTGGATAAAAGAAAATTGCCTTGAGGCTGATTCTATTTGCCTCGGCATTTCATGATTTCCGGGAATTATCAGAAAAGGAACGCCAAAATTCATTTTGTTGATTGTTTTTGAAAAATCTATTCCAAAAGTCGTTAAATCACCAGCGCATACGACAAGCTCAGGCCCATATTTTTTAAATTTCTTCTTTAATATTACAATAGCCTGTTCAGAATCATGCAAATCTGAAAAGCATAATATTCTTGTCATAAATTACAAAAAAAATTGAGGTTTAAGAATGTATTTAATTTATAATTTACAGCAAAATAACTCCATCTTTTGTAAGAACAACGAACTTTACACCCACGGGAATTCTTAGAAGTGCTGAAATTAATGCCATATGCTCTTTGCCTTCTCCAGAAGCAATTGAAAGAGCAACCTCTGTTCCATGAATTCTTGGCTTTAATTTTGCTATCAAATCTTCTATAACTGCAGTTATATTTTGGCTAAAATCAACAGTTACAAACTCTGCATTTGGAGCTTGGAATCTTTGCTTTACAAAATCCTCTCCAACGAGAATAATATTTTCCCATTCTCCTCTGCTGAGCAGTCCTGAAACCTGCCCCCAGGTTCCCTTTCCTGTTGATAATAAAGCCACCAATTCCATTTTTTAGTTTTAATTAGCCAAATTTATAAAGATTATTGTAATGAAAGGATTATGGAAGAACCGCTTACAGAAATAACATTAAGGAGATATGAAAAGCCCTATCAATTGACAAAACGAGAACTTCTGAAAAAAATCTGCTTAAGTTTAGGATTACTGCAACCAGCTGATTCCCGTGATGTTGTAATTGATATTCTACAAATCATGATAGATGCAAAGGAAAAAAAGCTGTTGCTAAGCTCAGAAGAAATCAAGAACCAAGTTATTGAAATAAGAAAGAATCAAAATCTGAGTTTGAATGGAATTGCAGATTCAAATATTAGAAGACAGCTTAAAAAATTAAGGGATATTTTCATTGTCGAGAAAATTGAAAATAAGTATAGAATAAATGAATTTGAACAGCTTGAGAAAATTTTTGAATCTAAAATTGAAAAATTTCTTCTGCCCCAAATTACAGAAAGAATAAAGGAATATTTGAAGGAGCTTTAGTATTTTAGAAAGCTTTTTAAATCGTTATTCTCTTAAATTTTTATTAACCGTTTGTACTACTTTCTTTGGAAAGTAGGAGGCGACTATGAAGGAAAAATTTGTTGAAGCATTAAAAGAATTGAGAAAAAGTTCAGAGAAAAGAAAATTTGAACAGACTATTGACTTAATCATCAATCTCAAAAATTTTGATATTAGAAAGGAATCGGTCAGTTTATTCATTCCTTTGCCACATGAGAGCACAAGCAAAAAAATTTGTGCTTTTCTCGAAACACCAAGTGAGATTTTTGACAAGGTAATTACCAAGCCAGAGCTTGAAAAATGGAAGGATAAAAAGAAATTAAAGGGACTTGCAAAAGATTACTCTTTTTTTGTTGCAATTGCTCCACTTATGCCAACAATTGCTATGCTTTTCGGAAAAACCTTGGGTCCTCTTGGAAAAATGCCTGACCCAAAAGCTGGAGGAGTTCTAATGAGATTTAATGAACAGGAAGCAAAACAGCTCGCTGAAAGGCTTAAAAAAAGCGTCAGGGTAAAAACCAAAGAAGCCTCAATAAAAGTTTCAATTGGAAAAGAAAATATGTCTGATGACAATTTAGGTGAAAATGCAGAAGTGCTGTACAACGCTGTTATGAATGCTTTGACAAAGAAAAAAGAAAATATCAAATCAGTCATGTTAAAATTTACAATGTCAAAACCTATAAAAATAAAGATATAAAATGAAAAACGAAAAGACAGAAAAAAGCAAGGCGCCAAAAGCGCATGTCTCTGAAACCAAGAAGTTAGTTGTAAAAAGAATAAAAGAATTATCAGGCAAATATAACATGATGATGATTATGAATATTATGGGGCTGCCATCCTCGCAATTTCAACAGCTCAGAAAAAAATTCAAAAAAGAAGCAGTTATGGAGGTTGTGAAGAAAAAGCTTGCAATCAAAATTCTTGAAGAAGATGAAAGAACAAAACCGCTGATCCCTTCTCTTGAGCAAAGTGCAGCTATTTTATTTTCAAATTTAGATCCTTTTGAATTATCAATTAAATTCGATGAGCAGAGGAGCCCTGCAAAGGCAAAACCCGGGCAAATTGCAAATAATGATCTTGCAATTGAGGCTGGACCAACAGATTTGATGGCAGGCCCTGCATTGTCAGAATTAAGCAAGGTTGGATTGAAAGTTGGTGTCGAAGGAGGCAAGATTGCAGTTAAAGAAAGAAAACTTCTTGTCAAGAAAGGAGAAAAAATCTCTGCTGGAATAGCGGATGTTTTATCCAAGCTTGAAATAACTCCTTTTTCAGTAGGACTTGAGCCTCTTGCAGCATATGACAAGAAATCTGGCAAAGTATTTGTAAGTTTGAAAATAAACAAGAAAGAAAAGATCGGTAATTTAAAATTAGCAAGTGTACGCGCGATTATGCTTGCAATAAGCGTTGGCTATACTGCAAAAGAAACAATTTCAATGCTTATTGGCAAGGCTGGAATGCAATTCAATAAATTAAATTCATTGATTAATCAAAATACAACTCAAACTCAATAAAATGGAATACATATATGCGGCGCTTTTGTTGCACAAGCTAGGGAAGTCTGTAGATGAAGGCTCTATTTCAGCAGTAATCAAAGCAGCAGGCTCTGAAGTTGATGAATCAAAAGTCAGAGCATTAGTTGCAAGTCTGAAAGGAGTGGACATAGACAAAGAACTGCAATCAGCAGCAATGCCTGTTGCGACAGCTGCAGCAGCGCCTGAGAAGAAAGAAGAGAAAAAGGAAGAAAAGAAAGAAGAAGCGAGTGCTGAAGGCCTTGCTGCATTGTTTGGATAAAATAGATATTTATTATTCAGCAATGCAAGACTTCGGTTAGTCTTGCTTTCTTCCAAAGAATTAGTTTGAACTTTCAGACTTGATTAATAGAATTTCTATTTTAATTCTTATTTGTGTTTAATGTTATAAAGCAAAACCTTTATGTCTGAATAAATTGGGATTTCTCTTAGCTTAAAAATAAAAACAGTAAGCAGCCATATAAAAACAACATAAATCGTGCTGATCCCATACCAAAAGAATTTATGAGTTATGTCAAAGGAACTTGAGCTCATGTTCAACCCAATAATTGCTAAAACAATTATTCTTACAATATTCATAGCAAGTAAAAGAATTGCATCAAATGAAAAAATCTTAATTCTTTTTTTCCAAGGAATGTTTGCGGTAGTCAAATTTAATATGAAAAGCAAAAAATACGCTGAACCTGCAATACAGGCATCTATGATTTCCAGTCTAAAACCACTTACTGTTAAATAATTTCCAAGGAAAGAAATGGGATAGAACAATTTCAATAAGAGAACAACAGGCCATACTGTAAGAGGCTTAAAAACAAAATAAAATATTGCCAAAAAATTATTGAAAAATGCAAATGAAAGTAATGGAATTAGAAGTAATAATACATATCTCAAAACCAGATTTCCTAACAATGCCCCTTTTTGTCCTGCCATTTAATGAGGTTAGTAAAAAATATTTAAATATGTTTGTTTGCATATAATAAGAGAGGTAAAGATGGATAAATTGATAAAGAAAATCTGGATTATAATGCTTGTTTTGGCATTATTTCTAGTGGTTTCTTTCTTCATAGATCAGCAAACAGTTCTTTCAATTCAAAAATTGAGAAATCCTATCCTAGACAATATCATTCTAATTCTGTCTCTTGAAAAAATACAGTTTGGATTTATAATCCTCATGGTCATTTTAGTGGCAGTCTTATTCTTATTAATTAAAAAGAAAAGAAAAGTCTTCTTTCCAGCAGCTTTGGCAACAGGCATAACCTTTGGATTGGTTTATGCACTCAAGGAGATTGTTTCTAGAGTGAGGCCAGACTCTTTTTTTGGGTTAAACAATTCAATCAATGCTCTTGGAAGCTCATTTCCAAGCTCACACGCGGCAATTGTTTTTGTCTTGCTGCCATTTATATGGAAGAATTATCCTAAATTAAGATATGTTTGGTTAGTTTATGCAATTTTCATAGCCTTTTCTAGAATATGGTTTGGAGTTCATTATCTCAGTGATGTAATTGCAGGCGCATTTTTAGGACTATTGATTGGTTTTTTATTTAATATCAAAAAATGAAAATGAATAAGATAAGCAAATTTGAATTCAGGCGGGCAGTATTTCATGTTTTGCTGGGCATAGCAATCATAATTCTCGCGCTCATTTTTCCACACAGAGTTCAGTGGATTTTATTTGGCATATTAGTGGTTGGAATAATCATTTCAATAACCTCTTTGAAAATTAAAATGCCTTTTATTTACCGGATGATTGTGCTTTTTGAAAAGCCAGATTATATTGAAATTTTCCCTGGAAAGGGGATTTTATTTTTTATTGCAGGCTCACTGCTTGCATTAAAACTTTTCAGCCAACAGCCCGGAACTGCATTGGCTGCAATCGCTATTCTGACATTTGGGGATTCTGTTTCACATATTATTGGGTTGGCTGTTGGAAAAATAAAGCACAAACGGCCATTTTCAGAATTTAAAAATATAGAAGGAACAATTGCTGGAATTATTGTGTCTTTTGCAGCAGCAAGTTTTTTTGTAAAACCTATTTATGCGTTGATTGGTGCAGTTATTGCAATGCTCGCAGAAGCATTTACTATTAGAATGGGCGGCGACAATGTAGATGACAACTTAATCATTCCACTTGTGGCTGGAACGGTAATCTATCTTCTCACCAACTATGGAATTATCTAAATATTGCTGAAAGTCAAAAAGTTTAAATAAATCCTTATTTTGCTAAGAATATGAAAAAAGAAGAGGCTGAAGCTGTCAAAAAAATAGGGGTAGAAAAAAGTCTGCTTGATGAGATAAGCAATCTTGCTGCAAGAAGAGGTTTTTTCTTTCCAAGTTGTGAGGTCTATAGCGATGCAAATGCGGGGTTTTATGATTATGGGCCTTTTGGAGTTCTATTGAAAAACAAGATCATTGAACAATGGCGCGAACAACTTGTTAAAAAAGATGGTATGCTTGAAATTGATGGCTGCCAAATTATGTCAAAAAGCGTTTTCGAAGCCTCAGGGCACCTTACTTCATTTTCAGATCCGCTTGTTCAATGCGAAAAATGCAAATTTATCAGCAGAGCTGACAAATTAATTGAAGAAAAAGCTAAAAAAAGCGTCCCTGAAAAGCTCGAGCCTAAAGAATATGACAATTTAATTGAAAAACATAAAATAAAATGTCCTAAATGCGACAGCAAGCTTGGAAAAACAAGAAGATGGAATATGATGTTTGGGCTTGGAATCGGAGCAGAAGGAAAAGAAGGCTATCTGCGGCCTGAAACATGCCAAAGTATTTTTGTGGATTGGCCAAGGCTTGCCGCGACGATGCGAATCAAGCTTCCAGTAGGAATCTGCCAGATTGGAAAGGCATTCAGAAATGAAATTTCTCCAAGACAATCCTTGCTTAGAACAAGAGAATTTACGCAGGCTGAAATTGAAGTGTTCTTTAATCCAAAGAAAACACAGATAAAAGAAAAATTCAAGGAAATTGAAAATTATTCTCTGCAGCTGCTGCCTGAAAAGAAGAAAGAGATAATGGCAGTAAAGGCAAAAGAGGCAGTTTCAAAAAAAATTATTTCAAATGAGCTTTTAGCATACTATCTTTCTTTGCTTCAGAGATTCTATGAAAATATTGGCTTCAGAAAAGAAAATATGAGATTTAGAGAGCTTGGAAATGAGGAAAGAGCATTTTATGCAAAAGAAGCATGGGATTTTGAAGTATTGACAAGCAGTGGATGGGTTGAGCTTGTTGCATGCAATAACCGAGGAGATTATGATTTAGGAGGGCATGCTAAAAAAAGCTGCAAGAATTTTGAATTTATGGATGAAAATGAAAAAGTTCTGCCATGGATTTTTGAGCTTTCAATGGGTATTGATAGAACGTTATATTGTTTAATGGACAAGGCATTCAAAAAAGAGAAAGTTGAGAAAACAGGAGAAGAAAGAATTTTGATGCAGTTCCCTGCAAAAATTGCGCCTATTCAGATTGCAATTTTTCCTTTGGTAAATAAAGATAGATTACCTGAAATTGCGCTTTCAATTTACAATCAACTTGAAGACAAATTTGAAGCGTTATATGATAATGCTGGAAGCATTGGGAAAATGTACAGAAGGCAGGATGAAATTGGAACGCCGTTCTGCATTACTGTTGATTATCAATCAAAAGAAGATAAAACAGTGACGTTAAGAAATCGAGATGACATGAGCCAAAAAAGAATA
>PEVX01000001.1:13234-13950 GCA_002780285.1 Candidatus Pacearchaeota archaeon CG06_land_8_20_14_3_00_35_12 | reverse complement strand
TGTTAAAGGCGAAGTAGTTTTTTGCAGTAACATAAAGGCTGAGCAGACAAAAAGTGGCATAGATGGATGTTGTGTTGCTACAGAAACTTGTTATGCATGGTATGCATCACGAATTGATACATCTATTGACACAGAAAAGATGAAAGACTGCCCTTATTCTAACTTTTGCAGAAAATAAAATCTTCTGAGTGTTTTGTTCTTGATATATGTTTCAGCGGCAGAAAAAATAAAAAGCCCCCCTGCAGATAATTTCTATGGAAGAAAAAGGAGACGTAGTTTTGAAAACAATTGAGGCATATGATGAATTCGCTGGAGATTATGTCCAAAGAAATTCAGATGTTGATAGAAGCAGGCTTTTTCTTGATTTTTTTCTTGACGGCTTGAGATCTGTTCCTGGAAAAAAATTATTGGATGTTGGCTGTGCCCAGGGCAGAGATTCAAAACATCTCGCGAACTACGGCTATGATGTAATTGGAGTTGATTTGAGCGAGAAGCTCTTGGAAATTGCCAGAAAAAATGCCCCTAATTTAAAATTTTGCAAGATGGACATGCGGAATCTTGAATTTCCTGAAAATTCTTTTGATGGAATCTGGGCAATGGCTTCTTTTTTGCACATTCCAAAACAAGAAGCAAAAAAAACTCTTGGTGAGTTTTACAGGGTCTTGAAAAAAGACAGCTTGCTTTACATATGCGTCAAGGAAGGACAAGGCGAGGAA
>PEVX01000001.1:12747-13199 GCA_002780285.1 Candidatus Pacearchaeota archaeon CG06_land_8_20_14_3_00_35_12 | reverse complement strand
TTTTGCGTATTATTCTCCTGATGAATTTAGCGAGCTTATTCAGGCAAAAGATTCAAATTATGATTTTGAAATTGCTCGCAATATGTCTTCTAAAGAGACAATAAGAAACATTAAATGGATTAATATTTATGCCCGGGCGAGGAAATAATCGCGCTCTTGCAAAGATTTTTAAATGAATTTTATCTAAGGAAATTCATAAGAAACCGCAGGTTTCATAACTTTCTTAAAGGAAGTTGATAAGAAACCTTGGGTTCTTATAGGGCAAGTAGTTTAGTTGACTGTCCTGTTTTCATGCTGTAAAAGGCGATTTTCCGGCGTAAAGCAATGGAAGATTTGAAGGCAGGAGGAAAGTCCATCCACCCTTGGCTTTTAGCCATGTAATGCCAGCGTCCAAAGACGCCGCTTGCGAGGGCGGGCTCTGCAACAGAAACGGTCCTATTAAGTTAGGCTGA
>PEVX01000001.1:0-12686 GCA_002780285.1 Candidatus Pacearchaeota archaeon CG06_land_8_20_14_3_00_35_12 | reverse complement strand
AGAAGGTGGCTTATTGCTGCTTGCCCTTTATTTTTATTTCTCTTATTTTTAAGAAATCAATTATTTCTGATTATTTTAGAGCTTGCTTTCTGGTAAATGTCCTTGACAGCATAAAGATATTCTTTCAGCTTGTCTACAGAAATGCTTTCAACATGCATGTTGTTTGTCATTATGACAACCTTGTCCCTGCGCATAAATTCCAAAGGGCTGTCTTTGTGCTCTTTCATCAGATTGAATATTTCAAGAATCAGATTGACTTGCTCAGGGGTTATAGAATATCTAGCTGCGCAGACATTTTTGAAAAGCTCCATGTTCATTGAAGATTCCTTGTAAATCTGGATTCTTTTGAAGGCATAGTCATAATGCAGAATTCCGTTGACAATTCCTTTCATTGACAAGTAGATTTCCTCAAGAATCTTAATCAAAAGCCTTTTTTCCTTTACAATAGGATATGTTATGTAGAGCATATGGTCTGCTCTTCTAAATGATTTATTGGCTTCTGCTAAAAACTGTTCATACTGCTCCATTTTCCCCTACCTTTCCCTTAACTAATCTCTAAAGAAGTCGCGAATATAAAAAGTTATTGATGAACGATAAAAGTTTTAAACCCATTATTCTTTTCGCGCTGATGGAAATATTGGTTACAGGCGGGGCAGGATATATCGGAAGTGCTTTGGTTAAATCTCTTATTGAAAAAAAGCACAATGTTGGGGTTATAGACAATCTTTCTAAAGGCAAAAAAGAGTACCTGCATCCAAAAGCGAAATTTTACAGAACTGATTTAGTTGACAAAAAGGAATTGGCGGGCAATTTCAAGAATTCCAAATTTGACGCTGTGATTCATCTTGCAGCATACAAATCAGTAGAAGAATCAATGAAAAACCCTGAAAAATACAAGGATAATGTTGTTGCTGCGAATAATCTTCTTGAGCTAATTGAAAAGCACGCTATTAAAAAACTGATTTTTTCATCTACTGCTGCTGTTTATGGAACTCCGCAATATTCTCCGCTGGATGAGAATCATTCAACAAAGCCAATAAATGTTTACGGCCAGGGAAAACTTGAAGTTGAGAAAAACATAATGAAGGTTTGTGAAAAGAATAGTGTTGATTATATTATTTTAAGATATTTCAATGTCGCAGGCGATGCAGGGCTGAACTATATTGATCCTGCGCCGGAAAATGTTTTTCCAAAATTAATGGATGTTGTTTTTGGAAAGCGCAGGGAATTTACAATATTTGGCAATGATTACAAGACAAGAGATGGGACATGTATAAGAGACTATATTGACATAAACGACATTGTCAAAGCACACATTCTATCTTTAGATGTTAACTCAAACAATATCATGAATATAGGAACGTCAAATGGAATAAGCGTTCTTGAGCTTGTTAAATCTGCAGAAAAAGTTATAGAAAAGAAAATTCCATTTAAATTCGGGCCAAGAAGAGCAGGAGATTGTCCTGAGCTTGTTGCATCCAATCAGCTCGCTAAAAGGATTATGAAATGGAAACCAGAAAAAAGCATTGATAGCATGATACTATCAACATACAATGCATACAAAAATAGGTATAATCCCCGCCCTTAGAAAAAAGATTTCAGCCTTTCTTTGAGCTCTTCAGAAAATTTTGATTTGACTCTCTGGCAGAACGCATTCAAAAGAGAAATATTCTCGCTGTGATTTGCGCCGTAGACATGAATTAATTCTGCCTTGAAATTTTTAATTAAACGTTCAATTCCTTCAGAGATATAATTGTCTTTCTGGCTGAGGATTACAGGATCCACAATCATGTTTGCAGTCTGAACCCCCATGACAAGACCAGAAGAATCATAATAATAGGGATAAAATTCCAAAATCTTGCCACCTTTCACATTTTCAGCTGGCTTTTTGATTGTTCTTTCCTCGCCAGCCATGCTAAACTCTGTTTTTGATTCAGCTGTAGACTTCCAATCCTTTTTCCAATTCTCTCTTGCGAATATCTTGTTGTATCCTGTTATATTTACAATGTTTTCAAACGCGCTCCTATCCCATAAATGAATTCCAATCTCAAAATTTTCATTCCATGCAATGCTGAAAGTGTTAAATTTGCAGTCATTGGCATATTCTGCGACTAAAGGCTCATACTGCTGATTTATCCTGCGGTAATATTTTTTAAAATCTGTATTTGCAAAATCAATGACATTGACAATGTCCAAATCAGACTCTTTTGTGACTGACTGGGGAGAATGCGCTACAGAACCCACTAAAATCACTCCAAGAGAAAGGTCTTTGATTCGTTTATTGATTTCCAATGCAGTTTTCTTTCTTTTTTCAGCTTCCTGGTTCATTTTAGCTCTCTCAGAAAGAATAAATTGGGTTTTTAAAGTATTTTATTGCTCTCTTTATTTCCAGAAAACCTTAAGCAAAATCTCAAAAACAACTACAAGAACAATAGCCATGATTATGAATGTGGGCTTTATCTTTATCTTGCTGTCTCCTTCATATCTTACAATTCCGCCCATGCCCGAAGGCATTCTTATTTCGTCTGCCATCTTTAATGTGAATCTGCCATCTTTATTTTATGCTGTGTGTCCGTCTGCCATTTTGAATCTAAGCTTTTTGTCTGCCTGTTTTCATTTTGCTTTTAATAAATATAATTATTTAAGACCCTATAAAAAGTTTTGCAAAATCCAAAAAAAGCAAAAGTTTATAAAAATTAAAAAAAGAGAGCTATAAAGATGAAAATACTGATTACTGGTGGATGCGGGTTTATAGGCCATCATATTGTTGAGCATATTCTAAAGAACACTGATTGGGACATAGTTATTCTGGACAAATTAAGCTATGCAAGCAGCGGTTTTGATAGATTAAGAGACATCAAAGTTTTTGATGACAAGAGAGTTTCAGTTTTAACAAAAGACTTTTCTCATCCTCTGGAAGAGGGATTTATAAGAGAAATTGGAAATATTGATTATATACTTCATTTAGGTGCAGAAACGCATGTTGATAAAAGCATAGAAAATCCAGAGCCTTTTGTTGTAAGCAATGTTTTGGGAACAATGCGAATGTTAGATTTTGCAAGAACCCAAAAAAATCTGAAAAAGTTCTTGTATTTCAGCACTGATGAGGTATTCGGTCCGGCTCCTGAAGGCGTTTTCTATAAAGAATGGGACAGGTATAATTCCTCAAATCCTTATGCTGCTGCAAAAGCGGGCGGGGAAGAATTGGCTTTGGCTTATGCAAATACATACAAAGTCCCTGTCATAATAACCCATACTATGAATGTTTTTGGCGAAAGGCAGCATCCTGAAAAATTTATCCCTATGACTGTCAAAAAAATCCTTAATGGGGAAAAAGTCTTGATTCATTCTGACAAAACAAAAACCAAGGCAGGAAGCAGGTTTTGGATACATGCAAGAAATGTCGCTTCAGCAATTTTGTTTTTGCTGCAAAAAGATGTTCAATTAAGAGACAAATATAATATTGTTGGAGAAAGAGAAATAGATAATTTGGAGATGGCAAAAACAATTGCAAAAATCCTCGGCAAAGAGTTAAAATATGAAATGATGGATTTTCACTCAAGCCGTCCGGGGCATGATTTGAGATATGCTTTAGACGGCGCAAAAATGAAAGAGCTTGGGTGGAATATTCCAATGCCGTTTGAGCAGTCATTGAGCAAAACAATAAACTGGATAACAGCAGAAGAAAACAAAAAGTGGCTTAATCTGTAAATTAGTCTGCGTAAAATATCCTGAAAGTTTTTAATTGATTCTTTCTCTTACAGAATCACGAATTCCAAAAGTATCTTCTCCTAAAACCCTGTCAAGAACCAGCTCTTTTGATTTTGTATTACTTATAGCTGCTGCCTTTTTGTAGAGTTCATTTAAATGAGGAACCCATAAAACTTCTCTCTTGAAAGTGATTAACCTTCCTTCATCTTCAAAATAAATATTATGCCAATAAACCTTTTCTGTATCAAACAAGCCGTTTTTCATGAAAACAACAGTGTCTTTGTTTGCTATTGCATTTTTGCAATTGTAAGTTTGTCCATAATTGATTATTAACTGCTTGTCTTTATAGCTGAACCCTGTATAATCCACTTTTTCTCCTGTAAATTCATCACTTGAGTCAATAAGCGGAACTTTTGCAAAAACGCGTCTGCCAAGATACTCTGCGATTGTTCTTGCCTTTTCAGTTATTTTTTCTTGTGAAGCGAGCTGTTCTTTTTGAGATTTCAATAAAGCAAACTCTTCTCCAGCTTTTTTTAAAAGCTGCTGATCTATTTCCATTTTAATAAATTTTAGGATAGTTCTTGGTTTTTAAATCTTTCTTTCTTTTCCTTCTTTAAAGTGGTAAAAGGAGAAAGGCAGGAGTTTTCTCAAAAAGGTTTATATATTTGAGAGGTTTAAAAGGAGCAATAGAAAAGAGGAAAACACATTAAATGATTCATCGAATTGAGAAGGAAAAGAATTCTGCAGAGCATTTGCTTTTCGCAAGCATGAAGTACACCAAAACTTGCGATGTTATTGTCAATTTGCTTCATACTTGGAGAGGCATGATTGAGCTTTGCGTTGAGGCTATCCTTGAGAGAGCAAAGAAAAAAAAGCTGATTAAAGTAATTCCAGAGGCTCCGCGAGCTCGAATAGAGGCTGTCGAGATTGTCTGCAAGAAAAACCCGACAATCATGAAAACCATGACTCTTTATCTTTTTCTCAGAAGAATTGACGCTCTTGAGCAGGTCAGAAAAAATGAATTCAGAAAGAACGTGACTCTTGAAATAATTGATGCAGACAAGATTACAGAGATAAACATGGACAAGCTTAAGGAATGGTATGAGCTTACGCAAAATTTTCTTATAGATGTAAGGGGTTATATCAAATAATTCTCAGATAATTATTAATTATCAGACAAGATGCTTTAGATTCTCTGCAGCAGCAAGGAATTTCCAGAACTGAGGCCAGCTTTTGCTGACGCAATCACGGTATGCTGCTTTTGTGCTGAAAAAATAATAAAATTGCAGCATTGCGATGGCCTGAACAACCCGATGGTCTTGTGAAGAGATTTCTTTTATTTTACATTCAACTCCGGCTAATCCTGCCCCGCCTTTTGCAGACTCAAACTTTTCAATTTCTCTTTCCATTTCCTCAAGCCTGTTTGATTCATGGCTTTTCAGGCTTGGCCAAAGTTCTTCACCTTGTTTTCTCGTGATATAATTAAAGGCTCTTGCAAAACAATAATCCTCTGAGTGCCTTGGCTCAAAATCAGGCTTGGAAGTTTCTTTGTTGCCAAGGATTTTCAAAAAAGTTTCAGCCTGCCTGAGAATTGTTTCATCATATCTGTAATCCCATTCAAGTCCCCTGCTTCTCTTTTCTTTCCAATGCTCCAGCGCCTCGTAAGTCAGCTTGAGCTTGTAAGGCGGATTTTTTATGTCCTCAAGTTTTTCCTTGCTGCCCATCAAAACAGCAGCGCTCGCCCACTGCGAAGTGTGGTTGTCAAGCTCAAGCAATTTTTCCAAAGGAAGATAAATTATTTCAGGCCTGTTGCAGATTTCCTTTGCCCTTGCTTCCAATGTTCCATGGAAAGTGAATTCTTTTTTCAAATCTAATTTCCAATTTGCAAATTGCAAAAATCTGTACAATGTTCCAGATTCTCCGACATCTACTGTTCTTCCGCCCCGCCACGCAAGACACGTATCATACAAAGATTTCAAATCACTGCTTAAGTCCTTGTCATGCTTTTCAAGAAATCTGAGAATAGTATCATAGCCTTTTGTTAAATCAAGAACACCCATCCGTATTATCCATGATTTGTCAAAAGGAATATGCCCCTCTATGACTAATTGATTTTTGCTTATGTCCATAAAAATATGGATTCAGTTCAATATAAAAGAATTGTTGTAATGCAGAAAAATATTTATATCTTTGAAACGAGTTCTGTTGATGGAAATTAGAAATTATTTTTTAATCGGCTCACTTGTTGCAGGCATTGCTTTGGGATATGTCTGCGGAACAAAAGTTATCAATTATGCCGCGCAAGAATATGAAAATGATAGTTCTCAATTATGGGCTTATATTATAAAAGACCAGCCTAAACAGACAAAGCTTACTTGCTCTGCGATGGGCGGGGCTGTTGGAGCAGGGCTGGAATTGCTTATTTCAGGATTGTTCTTCAGAAGAAAAGAAGAGAAGAAAGACGAGAAGAAAAAGTAAGGGAAGAAGTAAGTTCAATATTTTTCCAAGTATAATTGCCCGCAGTTTCCTGCGATAGTATTGCCTGTTCCAAAGAAAATCTTGCAGTCAATGCCTTCTTCTGTGATTTTTTTTGATATTTTTTCAAATTCAGGGTCTTTTGGCGAGCAGAATGGAGAATTTGTTGCATTCATTCTTGAAAGCTTGATATAGAAAAAATCTTTGAACGGCTGAATTAGCTGGATTAATTTGGAAATTGCCTCATCACTGTCATTAACTCCCTTGAGCAGCAGATAATTCAAAGAAACTTTCCTGTTTCTTTTTTGCGAGTAATATTTTCCTGCTTCAAGAAGCTCTTCAATAGAGCCTTTGGCTTTGCTCGGCATAATCCTGTCTCTTTTTTTATTTTCAGGATGGTTTAGTGAAATTTGGAGTTTCATTGTTAAATCTTTGAAATCTTCATCAGCAAACCTGTAGATTTTATCAGTGATTCCTATTGTTGAAAGGTTGACTTGCCTGAAAGACGAGTAAAGTTTACTGACTCGATTGATAGCAGATGTCACATTTTCATAATTCAGAAAAGGCTCGCCTGTTGCCATGAAAGCAATTTCCCAGGGCGTCTTTTTCATAAAAGGATTGTCTTCAACTATTGATTGAGCTTGCCCGATTATTTCATCCTGATCAAGATTTTTGTAAAATTTCTTCCCTGCGGTCGCGCAGAATTTGCAGTCCTGTTCGCATCCTGCCTGAGTTGAAGTGCAGATAGTGTATTTTATCTCTCTGTAAGGCAGATTAAACAGAACAGCGTCTATTCTTGCCTTATTGTCAATAGCCCACAGATACTTTACTGCCTCTTCATTGGATCCTGTCTTAGAATAGATTTTTCCCAGCATATTTCAGGTATTTTGGTTAACTTTAAATAATTAACTAAACTATAAAATCCATTATAAAAAAGAAGATGTCAAAGATAATTGCTATAGTGTCAGGAAAAGGCGGTGTTGGCAAGACGACTAGTGCGATAAATTTGGGCGTTGCCTTGAATAAATTTGGAAAAAATGTTGTAGTGGTTGACGCAAATCTGACAACTCCAAATATTGGATTGCATTTAGGAGCGCCAATAGTCCCAATTTCTCTTTATGATGTTCTTGCTGAAAGAAATAATATCTCTGATGCAGTATATGAGCATCATTCAGGAACAAAAATTGTTCCGACTTCATTGTCGCTTGGGGAATTAAATGAAACAAGCTTTGAAAAATTATCAAGCTCTTTGAGACAACTAAGGAGACTTTCAGACATTATAATTTGTGATGGAGCTGCAGGGCTTGGCTATGAAGCAGTATCTGTGCTTGAAGCATGCGATGAGATTGTTGTTATAACCCAGCCTGAACTGCCTGCTGTTGCAGATGCTTTGAAAACAATAAAGATTGCAGAATCAATGGGCAAGAAAATTGCAGGCGTTGTTGTTACAAGAGTCAGAAATTCAAGTGATGAAATGAGCATGAAAAATGTTCAGTCTATGCTTGATTATCCCATACTTGGAGTTATTCCAGAAGATTCAAATGTAAAATATGCTCTTTCTGAAAGAGATGCAGTTGTGAACTTATTTCCGCGAAGCAGGGCTTCTGTAAGCTATAAAGAAATTGCAGCGCGATTGATTGGGCAGGAGTATAAAGAAAGCTTTTTTTCGAGATTGCTTGGGTTTTTTGGCTTCAGATAAGAAATATTTGAATTAACGATTTTTGTTTTTGGGGGATTGTTTGATTTTGTGTGGGTTGTATTAGGGCATTTTTTCTTGGTGGCGCTTTAGTGAACTGTTAAGTTAAAGTCACCTAATTTGTGCAATTTTCTTTCAGGTACAGACAAATTTATATACTTCATGTTCCTGAATTAAATTATGAAGATAAGAGAAGTCTTGGACAAAAAAGTAGGAAATACAGAATATACGAGGTACATAACAACGTTACCAAAAGATGTGGTTAAAGACTCAAAACTGCTTGGTAAGGAGTTGAAAGCGAGAGTTGAAAGGGGAAAGATAATTCTAGAAGAAGTATAACTCTTTCATGTACCGAAAGGTTTATATACTTCATGTACCTGAATATAGGTATGATTAAGTGTAAACATTGTTCAAGTACAAATTTCCTTAAAAAGGGATTTAGAAAAACAGATAATCGAGGAAAGATACAAAAGTATTATTGTAAGAATTGCCACAAATTCTTTACAAATGATGATGGATTTTACAGAATGAGAATCAAACCTGAAATAATCACGATGTCCATTGATATGTACGTTTCTAATTTATCAAGTAGGAAAATGAGAAACCAATTGAGAAGGCATCTTAGCCATAAAATTAGTTATGTTTCTGTTTTAGATTGGGTTAGGAAATATACTCTTAAAGTCCACAAGTTTATAGAAAAACAAGGTTATAATCTGGGCAATAGTTTTTATGCTGATGAAACTATGATAAACAGAGAAGGAAAGTTAGATAGATTTTGGTGCTGTCTTGATTGGGATACAAGATTGATTACAGGTTTTCATTATAGCTTATCTACTAATCCTGTTGAAGCCCAAGAATTTTTGGAGAAGTCTATAAGAAAAGGAAAGCCAAAATATATTCAGACAGATGCAGGAATGTTTTATCCGCAAGCATTCGGAAAGATGTTTTATTCAAATAAGTTTGGTGGCTTGACGGTAGAGCATCGAATACAAAATTATCAGAAAACGAGAATTCATAACTACAGGATTGAAACTGTCTTCATGAAAATCAAGGATAGGGTTCTTGACTTTAGAGGCTTGAAGGCCTTATGGTCTGCACCAATATTAATGACCGCAATAGTTATTCAGCATAACTTTATAGAAAATCATTCTACTACAGACGAGGTGCCATCTGAAAGAGCGGGAGTTAATTTAGAATTGGGAGAGAATCGATGGCTGGATTTGATTAGAATGAGTAGTAAAATGCTATCTCCTCAAACCTAGAGCAGATTCGCAAGTTTTTTGATGTCTTTATTCGCCACATGAGTGTAAATTTGTGTTGTCTTCAAATCTTTGTGCCCCAACAGTTGCTGAATGTATCTGATATCTGCACCAGCCTCCAATAAATGGGTGGCAAAACTATGCCTCAATGTGTGGGGAGTTACATTTTTCTTAATTCCAACTTTCTTGGAAGAAGATTTTATGATCTGCTGAATTGTCCTTTTGTTATATTTTCCTTCTCGCTGAGAAACAAAAATTGGGCCTTCTCCCTTTACTCCATACATTCTTAATGCATCAATCAGTTTTTTATGAAGGAACACGAGCCTTTCTTTATCCCCTTTGGCAGTTTTTAGATGAATGATTTCTCTATCAAAATCAACATCCTGCCATTTGATGTTTCTCGCTTCATCCAGACGAAGTCCCGCATAATAGAGAAACATAATAACAAGTTTGTGCTTCAGATTGTTTGTAGAGTCTATCATTTTGATTATTTCTTCTTTGCTTAAAACTAAAGGCAATTTCAGAGATTTTCTGGCAAGAGGGAGATTTTCCTCAAATTTAGTATTCAAGATATTTTCATGGAAGAATTTCAATGCAAAGTATGCAGACCTCATTGTCGATTTGCTTTTTGTTGTGTAGGATAACAGAAATTCTCTTGGGGTTTTGCCTGAAGTGAGAAAATTTTTCACAACGGAAATATAGGATTTGCCTGTTTGGTAGGAATACCTTCTGAGTTTTACTTCTTCAATCAGTTTGCCAATCAGCCCATATTGTTCTTCTGGTGAATAACTTTTACTTTCATCTGTCATACAAATATATGATTATGGAATAAGTATATAAAATCTCGCTTTTTATCCCAAATCTTGCTATAAAACGAATGTTTATCTCGCTTAATAGTCGTTATATTCAATATTATTTTTGCCCCTCAACCGATAATTTTATAATCATTCAAATTTAACTAATACTTATGACATCAAAAGCCCTTATACTTGTAGATTTTGAAAAAGAATGGACTGATAAAAGTTCAGATTATTTTGTTGGTGATGTTTCTGATTTAATTGAAAAAACCAACAAACTTATTGATTATTGCAGAAAAAATGATTACAAAATAATCTTCACTACGCACATCGAAAAAGATTCAGACGAAGCATTTGCTGAAAATTCTGACAATGTAGAAATTATTAATGAAATTAATAAACAAGATTCCGATGTGCTTATTAAGAAAAATAAAATTAGTCCATTCTATCAAACAGATTTAGATAAGCATCTTGAAGGAATTGATGAAATAGTTATCGCTGGAATTTTGACAAATTTGTGTGTTAGAAGTTTGGCTCAAGATGCTTATGATAGGGATTTCAAAATCACCATTATCAAAGATTGTTGTCGGGCTTTTGATGAAGAAACCCACAATTTCACGATTAAAGATTTGAAAGCAACCAGAGAAGAAATTGAGTTCTTAAATTTGAATGAGTTTATTGAATAGAACGGGGCAAAAATAATACTCTGAAATTTCCCTTCGGGACGTTGCACTAAATTTCAGCCCTTCGGGGAATATAACAAGGATTATGAGGTTACGAAGTCTTGCAGACTTCTCCACCCAAATCGTGCTACGCACGACTTCTCATAATCCTGACGTTAGCTGAAATAATGAAAATTACCCTAATGGGTAAATTAATTGGAGTAATTTTATTTATATGAATTATAAAGAACTACTAAATCCAAAAAAATTTTTAACTAATTCTTCCACGAAACTATCATGGCAACTTTTAACCATCCTAGTAACACTATCTGCTATTGTCAGTTATTTAACAATTTCACAGTTTGGTCTTGACTTTATTAAAGACTACGCTAAAACGATAGCAGAACTTTCGCCTGAGGCTATTATTACAAATTCCGTCATGATAAAATCCATTGTTATTATATTTTTCATGGCTGTACTATTTAGCGCTGTGAAAGTTGGAATTA
Source organism: Candidatus Pacearchaeota archaeon CG06_land_8_20_14_3_00_35_12 (assembly GCA_002780285.1). GTDB lineage: Archaea > Nanobdellota > Nanobdellia > Pacearchaeales > PEVX01 > PEVX01. Next base: position 1,580 of record PEVX01000001.1, on the reverse strand, counting down.
CCTCTTATATCTTTAAACTAATCCTGAAACTATTTAAAAGAGATATTTCTTTTTTCAAGATAATAAATATATACCTATACTCTAAAATTATTTACACCGTATTCTCAATCCCAACGTTATTGCTTATTGATAAGGATAAAAAAGAATTAGTTAAAAATTTTTATTTAAATAATAACATAGAAATGGTGAAGGTTTTAATGAGCGATCCCATTTATACCATATTTAGAATTATAGCCACATTGTTATTTTTTGGATTATTGTTTTACGGAATTAAACTTTCAATAAATAAAATTACTCCAATTAAAAATTCGTCCCAAGCGAATTAATTTTTATTACATCATCTAACAACGAGTATCCGGTTACGGCTTTTATACAAAAGCCTCCACCCAAATTTTTCTTCCGCTCCGCTACAGAAAAACTTCGGATACTCGTAACGTTATCCAAAATGTCGCTTCGCTCCATTTTGGATAATGTGGTGGCTAGGTTTGGGTCAAAAGCTCAGCGTCACTTCGGATAACACAGGCTAGACGGCTCGGTTAAGTCCTTACGGACTACCTCGACCCAAACCTTTCCTCGCGGCACCTGCCAGTCAGAGAGCTTCGCTCTCTTCCTGACAGGGGCCACTCGTCAAAGCTTCGCCTAGCCACCACATTAAACGAAATCGAAAAAAGAGCTATGATGGAATTGATGGGGCAAAACTTTTAAATCATCATAACTTTTCAATAATACTATGGTAACGAAAATCACTTATTCTGTTCACGGAACTACAACAGACAATGAACAGGAAATCTCCTCTGGCTGGTTTGATGTTGATTTGTTGGAGTTAGGGGTTCAACAATCTGTTGAATTATGGGACAAAATTAAAAACAAGCATTTTGATGTCGTTTTCTGCTCCGACCTAAAACGGGCTGTGCATTCGGCTGAACTAACTTTCAAAGATAAAGTCAAAATTATTTCTGATAAACGTTTGCGGGAGTGTAATTATGGAAAATACAATGCACAGCCCTCTGAAATTGTTGAACCCATCCAAGAGGAACATGTGACGAGTAGATTTCCTGACGGCGAAAGTTACGAAGATGTCAAAATGAGAATAAGTGATTTTCTTGATTTTTTGAAGAAAAATTATGATGGAAAGTCGGTTGCCATTGTCGCCCACAAAGCCCCGCAATTAGCATTAGATATTTTGTTGAAAAATAAAACTTGGAAGCAGGCTTTTGCAGATGATTGGCGAAAGACAAAAGCATGGCAACCGGGCTGGGATTACACATTGGAGTAAAAGTTTTGCCCCTTTTATTATGAACGCTCTTTTCTCGACTCACTCCGCTACGCTCCGTGCCACGCTACGCTCTCGTTCCGCTACGCTCCACTCGGGTCGTTTAACGAGGAGGACCCTCACTGTTGGGTGTAAAAACCCACTTCTACTAACCAAGGCCATTTTGAAAAACAAAATGGCCTTCACTTTTTATATTCGCCTTTTTATTATATAATAAGAATATGAACACCTATTTGAAAAAATTTATTGAAGAAAAATTTAAAAAACCAGGCAAGGCTTTGGATTTGGGGGCTGGTGATTTTTTTGA
>PEVX01000035.1 GCA_002780285.1 Candidatus Pacearchaeota archaeon CG06_land_8_20_14_3_00_35_12 | reverse complement strand
ATTCTCATTTCTTCCGGCGCTATCACTTCAATCGAGGAAGGAAGATAAGTGAAAATAATATCTAAAAGTTTTTTGAAATTTTCAGCAAGAAGCTCAACTTCGCTAAAACTTGAAAATAACTCTTGTTTCTCAACTGCTTTTGGAGGATATATTTTTTTATTTATAATTTCCACGCCGCTTTCTTTTCCAATTGTTTCAATGATTTTATTCAGGCTTTCTTCCACGTATTCTGGCGGCCTTCCAAGAATTTCAATTATAATTACTGCATGAATATGCCCTTTCTCAATTTTTTCTTTTATATTTGCCATATTTATGATAAAAAACCCTCCTTTTTAATTATTATCATTAAAAGAAAAAATATCAGCAGATAAAGAGCTAACTGTTTGTTTCTCTCACCCTTTGATTCATAATTTGCCAGGGTTATATTTTGTAGATTAGATATTGCATTTGAAGTGATTATTTGACCTTCTTCTTTGTTGGAGGAGATAATTGCATTTGAGTTTATTACTGTAATATTAAAAGTAAATTCTTTCGGTGTCTTAAGCCCTTCTTTCAGAATCTTAATCTTTAGCTTATAGTCTCCATTTTCAATGTCTTTTTTGACAGAATTCTCAAGAAGAATTGTTTCAGTGTCATTCGAATCAATTTCTATCTTCTGCTTGTTTGATTCACGGCTTTCATTGTCAGAGCAAGAAAGACAGCTGCTTCCATCATAGACATAGCTCCATGCTTCTATTGTTTGAGAATGATTTTGTTCATTTTTTGCTTCAACTTCAACACTAAAATTCTCTTCAACATAAACAATACTTGGATAATTAATGTTGTAAATCATTTTATTTTCATTAGAACCTGAAGAAATTTCATTTTCATTATTTGATAAATCATCTGAATTATCTAACTGATCTGTTGATTGATTTGAGCTTTGATCTGTTTGATTTTCCTGAATTTGATCTTGTTGACTGCAATTGTTCATAGCTCCTGGCGTTGGTATTTCTGCGCACCAATTATCATTGAAAAATTGAAGGCTTTCACCAGTTCCATTTGCGCCCCACGAAGAATTGTAAAAAATAGAATCAACTATTACAAGAGAGCTGTTTTTCAAAGATAAAATTTCTCCGGAATTTGACAGTGAGAAAGAGCTGTCAAAAAGAGTGCCGTTAAATTCAGGATTATCGATAAGAAAAAAATCAACATTGTCTGCAATTACTGCGTAACTGTTATTTTCTATAATCCATGAGCCGTTTATTAATGTTAATCCGTGATTTGTTTCAGCCTCATAAAATTTCCACCCGCTTAAGTTAATGTTTGACTCGTTGTTGTAAATCTCTATCCATTCACGTTTAGTGTCACTTCCATTCAAATCATACATAATCTCATTTATCATTAATGCAGAAACAAAATTACAAAGAATGACTGACAAAAATAAAAAAACAAGAGCTTTATTTCCAGACTCCTGGAATTTTTGCATTACAGAATTTGCATTTGCCATTTATCAAATTGTTTTGTGAGACATGAAGGCCTATTCTTTTTATCAGCAATTTCTTGCATTCTGGACAGAAGGTGTTATTGCCATCTTCATCAGGCAGATTTCCAGTGTAGACAAAATTTAATCCTGCTTTTTGGGCCATTTTTCTCGCGCTTCTCAGCCTTTCAATTGACGTTGAGTTTAAATTGATTAATTTATATGTTGGCCAAAAAGCAGTGAAATGAACCGGCGTATTGACACCAAGATTTTCTTTTATCCAGTTTATCATCCAGCTTATCTCAGAATCCTTGGCATTTAATGTCGGGATTATTAAATTTGTTATCTCAACCCAAACCCCCGCTTTTTTGTACATCTTCAAGGATTTCAGAACAGGCTCAACCCAGGCTCCAGTGATTTTTCTATAAAATCTGTCATTCCCTTTCAAGTCAATGTTCACGCCATCAATGAATTTTGTTATTTTTTTCAAAGGCGTTTCCTGAATAAATCCATTGCTGACAACAACATTCTTCAAATTTTGCTTTCTCGCAATTTTTGCAGTGTCATGCATATACTCGTAAAAAACAGTGGGCTCTGTGTATGTATAGCATACAATTTTGCTGTTGAGTTTCTTGGTTTCCTCAACAACTTTTTTTGGGGGCATGCTAAAATGATTGATTTGTTCAGGCATTCCCTGGGAAATTTCCCAGTTTTGGCAGAACAAGCAATGTAAATTGCAGCCAGCAGTTGCAATGCTGAAGGCTTTTTCTCCAGGCAGAAAATGATAGAGGGGTTTTTTTTCTATAGGGTCAAGGTTTGCAGAACAAGGCTTTCCATAAACAACACTATATAATTTTCCCCTGATGTTTTGCCGTACTCCGCAATTGCCCCTATTTCCTTCTCTGATAACGCAATTTCTTGGGCAAAGACTGCATTGAACGATTTTATCTTTTAATTGCTTGTAAAAACTTGCCTCGTGCTCATCAACTTTTTTGATTTTTTCGCTTTTCATTTTATTTTAAAACAAAATTTTCAAAAGAAATTCCCTTTTCTGAAATATCTTCTGCTGAAATTGCCAGCCCTTTTCCAGTATTTTCAAGCTTTTCAGGCTCTATGAACCACCAACCTTTATGATTGAACTTTACAGCGACTATCGGAGATAATCCCAAAATTTCTGAAAATTTTAAAAGCTCTTGAATTTGCTCTGAATTAAGATATCTTTTGCTTTCTTTGCAGGTTTTGCATTCAATAGCATATTTCCTTGTTTTTTTTCCAGCTATTAAATCACAAGAAAGTTCTGTTGTTGAGCCGCTTCCTGCAACTCTCACGCATGCAAATCCTTCTCTCCACAGCATATGCAAGAGTTCTCTTTCTGCTGCAGAACCTTTTTCCTTGTTTCCCATATTTTAAATTCAGATGTCCTGCGCGAGAATTGTTGTTCTTTTGTTTTCTTTTGCTCGCTCAACAGCTTTTTTCAGAAGTTCTTGGGCTGCCTTATCCAAGGCATTTGCAACATCAATTCCAACACGCATTTCTTTAGGAACCTGTTTTCTTATGTTTGATTTTATTATTAGCATTTTTTCTTTTATTCTGGTTTCATAAATGGAAATAAAATAACATCACGGATTGATGGCTGGTTTGTCAGCAGAATGCAAAGCCTGTCTATTCCCATGCCATATCCTGCAGTTGGAGGCATTCCAATCTTCAATGCATTCACAAAATCTTCATCCATTGGCATTGCTTCTTCGTTTCCAATTTTTAGAAGTTTTGCCTGCTCTTTCAGTCTTTCTTCCTGGTCTAATGGATCGTTCAGCTCATCATAGGCCTTTATTATCTCTGCGCCGTCAATTATCAGCTGAAAAGTGTTTATTTTTCTTGGGTCTTTTTCATTTCTTTTTGCAAGAGCGATCATTTCCACTGGATAATGCGTCAGAATTATTGGCTGTATTATGCTTGGTCTGACTACTCGTTTGTATAATTCATCAAGCAGTGCGCCGTAATGCTTGCAATTTTGAATATTCACATCTTTTAATCTTTTAGAAATAATCTCTTTCTTAAGTTTTTCAAAATTGTCTGCCTTATCTATGTCTATCTTGGTTTTGTCAAGCATCAAATCTCTGAATTTTGTTCTTTTGAATGGAGTCTTCAAATTTATTTTTTTACCCTGATATTCAATTTCATCCCTGAGTCCAAGTTTCTTTTTTAATCTTTCAACTAATTCTTCAGTCATTTCAATTAGTTTTTCATAATTTTGATAAGCATAATAAAATTCAAGCATTGTGAATTCTGGATTATGGAACGCATCAATTCCTTCATTTCTGAAATTTTTGCTTATTGTAAAAACCTTTTCAAATCCTCCAACAACTAATCTTTTAAGATAAAGCTCTGGTGAAATTGCCAGGAAAAGATCTATTTTAAGCGCATTTAGGTGAGTCTTGAAAGGCCTTGCCGAAGCCCCTCCATAAATTGACTGCAATGCAGGGGTTTCAACCTCTAAAAATTCTTTTTCTTTCAGATATTTTCTTATTTCATCAATGATTGTCGCTCTTTTGATAAAAACCTCTTTAACCTCCGGGCTCATTATTAAATCCAAATAACGCTTGCGATATCTTTCTTCCTTGTCCTGCAGCCCGTGCCATTTTTCAGGCAGGGGTTTTATTGCTTTTGCCAATAATTCAACTTTTTCAACTAAAACACTCAATTCTCCTCTTTTTGTTCTGATAATATTGCCCTCAACTCCTACAAAATCGCCTGCATCAACAAAATCTTTAAAAAATTTCAAGGCTTTTTTGTTTTCTTCTTCCTGTAATTGAAGCTGTATTCTTCCGCTTCCATCCTGCAAGTCAGCGAAAATGAGCTTTCCTATGTCTCTGATTATTTTTATTCTGCCGGCGATTTTTACCTTGTTCTTTGTCTCGCTTCCAGATTTTAGATTTTTGAATTCTTCCTGCAATTCGACAGTGTCTTTTTCTTTGTTGAAAGAATAAGCATATGGGTTTATTTTCTGTTTTTTGAGCTCTTCAAGCTTTTTCAGCCTTGAATTAATAATCTCTTCTTCTCTTGCCATAAACTGATGAATAGAATATTCTTTATAAATTTACTTTTTAGCCTTGTTAAGTCTTAATTAAGCACAAATTCAGGCTTGGCAATTAAATCTTCCTCATTTACTACCTTTGCGATTTCTATAAACCTGCTGTCACAAAATACCGCAAAAAATTTTCCTTCCTCGGGGATTTTCCCTTCTTCAATATCTTCTCTGAAAATAGGCTTGCCTGTAAGCAATTTGCCCGCTGTTTCTTTTTTGACCTGAATTACTGGAAGAATTTTCTTTATTATCTCTTCTGCAGGGATTATGATATTATTGAGAGCTTGGGAGTTGCCTTTTTTGAACTTTTCAACTGCTTTTTCAAAATCCTGGATTTTAATTGAATCTTTTTCCTGAAATAAGCCTGCGCTTGTTCTTCTCAGTTCAGTCATGTGCGCTCCGATTTTCAATTTCTCTCCTAAATCAAAAACCAATTTTCTAATATATGTTCCTGCTTGGCATTTTACTCTGAAACTAATATCTTTATCCTTTTTTTCCAAAATTTCAAATTCATAGATTTCTCTTTCTCTTTCTGCCCGCTTTACTCTAGACCGAACAGGAGGAAGTTGTCGAATTTTTCCAAGAAAGCTTTTTTTAATTTCTTCTTTAATTTTTTCAATTGCTATATCCTGATGGATATGCATTTTTCCAATATATTCTTTTTTAGCGTGCATTAAATATGCTGAAAGCCTTGCTGCTCTGCCGAGCGCAATTGGCAGGACTCCTGTTACTGCTGGATCTAATGTTCCTAAATGAGTTGCCTTGCTTATTCCAAGGCTTTTTCTTACAAAATCAGTGATTGTAAAAGAAGTTGGGCCTTTCGGCTTGTCAATGTTAATAATTCCAAAATTAATTTTTTCAGAAATAGTCATTTTGAAAAACAAGAATTACTACGCGCCGTGTTTTTCAGCTCTTGAAACAGATTTTCTTTCCGTAGCCATACTCTCTGTTTTTTTGTTAATGAATGCTTGATCAGGCGCTCTTGCGTGCTCAACGCCATCTTTCAAAAGAATTTTTTCCTTTTCTTTTTCAATATCTGTTTTTTCAGATTCAGCTTTCTCCTTTTTTTCCTCTGCTTTTCTTGCCTCTTCTTCAGCTTTTGTTTCTTTCTCTTTTTTCGTTTTTTCAAAGGATTCCTTCCTTATTTTTTCCTTTTCCTCTATTTTTTTGGCTTTTTTTGACAGTTCTACAAGCTCAACATTTACAATTCCAGATTCTTTTTTTGAAGCCTTGACAAATATTTTCGCAGGCGGGCTTTTAATTCCACATCTCCATACTTCTTCATTCAACCATCTGCCAATTTTTATTTTATCTTCAGAAGTTTTCATATGCCTTGATAGAAAAGAATAAATTTCTTTTACAGCAGCATTGCTTCTTTTATGCTTTGCAGACCTCAACCATCTTCTTCTTAATGGGATTATATATTGCCTTTCAAGCACAATCTTTTCTTCTTTTTTTTGTTCTGCCATTTTTTTTATTCAATTAAAATTTCTTTTTATATGAGCCGCTTGTGATATGTCTGTATCCAAATTTTTTATTTTTAATGTCTTGCTGTATTTTTGTTCTTCTCCATGACCTTTTTATTCTCGTGAATGCTGCAGGATGAACCTTTTTTCCTTTTGGCATTGCTTTTAGAACAACCCAAAAAGGCGCCCATTTTGTTCTTTTTCCTTGTTTTATGATTCTGCTTTTTTTAGTAAAATTTTTATTTCTTGCCATTTTTCTTTTTATTTCAATTTTTTAGCGATTTCTTCCAGAAATTCTCTTCCTTTTTTTGTAAGTTTTCTTCCTTTTTTCAGACTATCTTTGACTTCTTCAGCAAACCCTGCTTTTGTTGCCTGCTGCAGTATTGTTCTTATTATTTTTCCGCTTGATTTATGGAATCTTTCAGGTTTCATTCCCCTGTTTTTTCTACCCCCATATCTTGTCCTTAATCTTTGAACCCCCATAATATTTTTCATGTAAAGTTGTCTTAGAATGCTCGCAGCTCTCATTGCCCACCAATCACTGGATGCCGGAGGCCTTGCTCTGCCGCTAGAGGTTTTGACAAATGCAGCCCATTTAGGCATTTCAAATTCAGGCATTTTTCTTAATTCTGCTGCAACTTCGTTTAAATATTTTCCAGCTTCTATTCCAAACACTATTTTTTCTTTTGACATTTTTTATCTTATTTTGGCTTAGGTTTTCTTCGCCATTTTTTGATAAATACTTTGAAACCTATTCTTTTCAACGTGAAAAAGCCTTCTTTATCAAGTTCAGAGCCAAGCTTCTCAACGGTTTTGTCGATGAGCTCTCTGTCACGAGAATAGGATTTTAATATTCTTAACTCAACATTTTCTTGGTTTTTAAATATTGCTTTTAAAGTCTCAATGACTCCCGAAGTGAGTCCATTTTTGCCTATTTGCATTATGATTGCCATTTTAAAAAGATTCAATATCCTCTTTCTTAGCAGTAATTTTCCTGAATTTTTTCACTCCAAAAGTGCCAAGTTTCATATCTTTTGTTTTGAAGATATCGCTTCCTAAAAAATAATGCACCTCTATGTCCTTCTTATTTTTTGACTTTTTCCATGCCTGGCTGTATTTTGCGCAAAAAACCGCTGCCTCTTTTATGTCTTGTTTTAAAATCTCTCTTTTTTTTGCCTTGATTATGCAGAAAGGAGAACCAGGCATTGCCGTATGCAATACTATGTTCTCTCTATCAAGGTGCTTTTTCAGTAATTCTTCATTCTGCTCTGCTGATTTTCCGCCTGCAACAAGCTTGCCGTTAGATGTAGAAAAACATCTGAATTTCTTTAAATCTGCCATATTTTTAGTAAGAAAAAAGTGCTTTTAAACGTTCTTTATTGAACCAATCTGCCAAGCTCTTCCCGATATTCATCTATTCTCTTAAATTTTTCTCTAAGAATAAAATCTTGTTTAATTTCCTTTTTAAGGGCTTGTTTTGAGATTTCAAACAAATTAAAGATTGTTTCAATTCTATAAGATGCTGATTTATTTCCTTTTCTGATTAAATTTAAGGCTTCAACAATTCCATTAACCGCTAAATAATAGTTTTTATCAAATTGATATTTATTATACATTTTATTTAAGACAGGCAGGCTTGCTCTTTGTTTTTCTGTGGTATGAAACACATTCGCAGCAGATTCCATGTCTTTCACATTCTGTTTCAGGGCAGGTGCACTGCTTTTCATTCTCCTGTTTATTTTTGCATTTTTCTCTCATTTTTACTTAAATTATTTAAATGGTGCCTATTTAAATTTTAACATGGTAATTCAAGAGGTAACTCAATTCATTGTTTCATTTTATAATCAAGCTCATATGAACTTTAATGATTTTTGCTGCTCTATTCAGGATAAGCAAGGAAATATTTCTTATTTTTTCTTGCATCCATTATTATGTTCATATGTTTTACTTGGAGGCCTTATTATTGATAAACTTTCAAATAAAAAACAAGAAAATCTCGAAGAAAAGCTTAATTTTTCGTTAGGACAGGACCTTTTGAAGTATCATTAATGCAATAGCCTTTTTTTGCTATTTTTTCTCTGATTTTGTCTGCAAGTTTCCAATCTTTTGAGCCTCTTGCTTTCTCTCTTTCTTGAACAAGCTTTTTGATTTCATTTGAAACCTCAATTTTTTCCTTTTTGAATAAGTCAAGCCCCAAAACATCATCAATTTTTTTAATTGTCTGGAACTTGCCTTCTGCTTTTTCATCTCTGACCAATTCCCAAAGAACTTTCAGCGCTTTTGGCGTGTCCAAGTCATCATTCATTGCATCTTCAAATTCTTTCAAGTATTCTTTGTTAGTTTTTTTATCATCTTTTAATTCAGAAGCAATATTTTTCAAGCGTTCATAGGCATTTTGGCTGCTTTCTAAATTTTCAAAAGTAAAATTGAGCTGACTTCTGTAATGTGCAGTTAAAAAAAGATATCTCAATGCCAAAGGCTCAAAGCCTTTTTTAATTATATCGCGGAGTGTGTAAAAATTTCCAAGGCTTTTTGACATTTTCTTGCCGTCTACAAAAAGCCATTCATTATGCACCCAAAAATTTACAAACTTTTTTCCTGTTGCAGCTTCGCTTTGAGCAATTTCATTCTGATGATGTGGAAAAATTAAATCAACACCTCCAGAATGAATATCAAAATGCTCTCCAAGATATTTCATTGACATTGCAGAGCATTCAATATGCCATCCGGGTCTTCCTTTTCCTATTTCAGTCTGCCAATAAACAGCTCCATCTTCAGGCTGCCATAATTTCCATAATGCAAAATCTTTTGCTTCTTCTTTTTCATAATTGTCTTTTCGCATTCTTGCAGTTTGCTTAAGCTTTTTCAAATTAAGCCCTGCTAGTCTGCCATAATTCTTAAATCTTGAAATAGAAAAATAAATTCCATCTCCTGTTCTGTAAGCATAACCTTTTTCAAGAAGCTTTTTTACAAGAGCAACCATTTCTTTGATGTGTTCTGTTGCTTTGGGTATTACTTCTGGCATTATTATGTTTAGAGTTTGAATGTCTTCAATAAATGCCTTCTCATATTTTTTTGTGAGCTCTTTTAAGGAAATTTTTTCTTCTTGGCTTCTCCTTATTGTTTTGTCATCAACATCTGTAAGATTCATTACTTGTTTTACTTTGAAGCCAGAATAATTAAGAAATCTTTTCAATAAATCAGCAGTAACATAAGCCCTAAAATTTCCAATGTGTGCAAAATCATATATTGTCGGCCCGCATGAGTACATGTTAACTTGCTTGTCTTTTATAGGCTCAAAAACCTCTTTTTTCCGACTGAGTGTATTGTATAGCTTTAGCATTTTTATCTGAAGAACTTAACACTTTTAACCTTTTTCTTATTGCTGTCAACATCAATGACAGCAAACCTGCCTTTTTCAGCAAGGCCGGGATTTACCATGATGCTTTTGCCAATTTTCTTTATTCCTTGATATTCATGCATATGCCCGCAGATTACAAGAAATGGCTTGTATTCTTTGATGACTTGGGTATAGGGTTCAAAACCAGCATGTTTTTTGTAAAGAGGTGAATTTTTGTACTTGACAATATCTAAAACCTTGTAAGGCGGATAATGAATGAGGAAAATATCTGGCTTTTTTCCCTTGAACAAATCAAAAACCTCTTTTTTCCTTCTTTTATATCTTTTTAATCTTATTTTATGCTCTTCTTTTGTCTCATTCAGGACATTTGTTGCGACGAAGATTGTAACATCAAGATATTCGCCATGGCCCCCAATTATCAGATTATTTATCTTTCTTTTCTCTTTTTGAATTAAGTTAAGGTTAGGCAATTTTTTGATTACATCATTAAAACATCCGAGAGGTTCAAGATAACCATATGTGAGCTTTCCTTTTTTCTTTTTAGGAAATACCCAGCTTCTATAATAATCGCTGTTGCCAAAAACAAGAAAAACCTTTTTTCTTAAACTATTTAGATATTTTAAAATATCAACCCCTAAATTAAAATCTTCTTTTAATAGTCTTTTTGCTTTTTTAATTCCTATAATCTCATACCATGGTGCTTTTTCTTCTTTCCAGCTTTTGAAAATAATATCTCTAATTTTTGCCATCCCTGTAAAATCCCCAGCGCATAAAATAGTGTCATATTCTTTTTTCTCTAAGACTTTTTTTATATTGGGGCAAATTTTTCCATGAAAATCGCCGATTGCAAGAATCTTCATTTTAGTATGATGCAAAAAAGAAAAATAAGATTAAAAATATAACTTTTTGACTATGTCAACTATATTACCTGAATGTCAAAGAACGGCTCATCATATACAGAGCCTGTTTTTTGAATGGCTATCTTGAATCTTGCCCCACATAATGAAGCAGTTTTTGGAATGTTAAATCTTGTTAATTGATACGATTGGTCTCCAGACGGGATATTAAAACTTCCTGTTTTTCCTCTTGAAATCCAAGATTCTGGATTTGTGCCTGTTGGGCAGTCTGTTTCAATCGCTTTTATTTCATAGGAAAATTGGGCTGCGGTTTTATCAATATTCTGAATTGCAAACGCGACACCGTAACTCTCTCCTTTTTTGATTTTTGCCTCAAGATTTGGCAGATAGACAACTGTTTTTTGCGCTTCTTCTGTGAATAATTTGTTTATTTCGCCCTTGACTTTTTCATTGATGCTTTCAACATTATATTTGGCTCCTGTAAAAATGGTTCTTATTAGCACTAATCCAAGAATCAGCATAGTCATTGCAAGAACAATTATGACAACAGTTGTCATAGAAAGTTCAAATGCAGCCCTCTTTTCTTTTAATGATATTATTTTCATTTGTCCTCTTTTTCTATATTCTTTATTCAGCGTTTGCTTTTTATAAACTTTTTCAAATGGGGCGGGTGGGATTTGAACCCACGACACCACGGTCTTCAGCCGTGTGCTCTCCCAGGCTGAGCTACCGCCCCGTAAAAATTGAAAAGCAAAATTGTTTTAAAAATCTTCTTATATTGAAAAGGTTTAAAAATTTCCTTGGGCTTTTGCAGGACATGAGCGCACAATCAGAACCCGAACAATATGATTCAAAAGAGGCAGAACCTCGCTTGCAAAAGTTTTGGGAGAAAGAAGGAGTTTACAAATTTGATGAGAAAAGCAAGCAGCAAAGTTTTAGGATAGATACCCCA
>PEVX01000021.1 GCA_002780285.1 Candidatus Pacearchaeota archaeon CG06_land_8_20_14_3_00_35_12 | reverse complement strand
AGCTACGAGTTTACAACTGCAATTTCTTGAATCGTTAGGTGGTTTTGAAGATAGCGATGGGAATTTATATGCTGCGGGTGATACGTTTATTACATTCCGCGCTGAATTAGTTGATACCAATGGTAATTACTTGCTGTGGGAAGGTTTGCGCGGTGAAGACCCTGGCGATGGCTCGGTATGTTTAACCTTGACAAATGATGACAAATTCAAATCAGGTCAAAGTTATCCTGACACGTTGGGGGCGGGTGTTGGTGAATATGATTTAACAGATGCAACCGTTGATAATTTTGTTGTTACCGCTGAAGTGAGCGGTGGCGGCGGTGCTTATCAGCAAGTGGTTACAGTTGCGAAGAGTGGCGGGGATTTTACTACAATCCAGGATGCGGTTGATAGTATTACAGATGCGGCTGTTAATAAGCGGTATCTTGTATTGGTTTATTCTGGGGTTTATGCTGAAGACATTACAATGAAACAATATGTTTATCTATGTGGCATGAGCCGAGATGGTTGTATAATCCAAACATCGTCAGCGGTAGAACTGGTTTCAGTATATTCCAATAGTGGTATAGAAAATCTTACGTGTATCAAAGCAGGCAATAACGGTGTCCCAACGGTTTTCGTTTCTTCTGAATTTGGTCCTGCTTTTGTACGAAATTGTATTCTCTCACCGACAGACCCAGATAGTTATGCTATTTTGAGCGCAATAGGTGATGTAGAAATTGATAATTGTACGATAACCGGTCGCAGCATACGTGCCTATAATGATGATGGCGAATTCAATATCGAAATCAAAAATTGTACGATTGAAGTTACCGTAGGATATGGAATAGATTTAGAAATAGGCAATGGCGGTATTCCATCCAGCACGGTTAAAATATTCGATACCGAGATAATAAATAATTATAATAATGCTATTGGACACGGAATTGCTTGTATAGGAGCAGGAACTGCAGATGTTTTCTTGCGAGATGTGAAAATTGAATGTCTGCATGCTTCTGCCAACTCAATTTATGCTGATAATGCCAGGCAGGTTTATGTTAGCAATCTCAATGCTAATCGAGAAAAACACGATAACGTTACTCTCATTAGCGATGTAATGGGCATTGATGTTCCTAAGGCAAACGTAATTACGGTTGCAAAATCTGGCGGAATGTTCACCACAATTCAAGCCTCGATAGATTCAGCCAACCCCATCGTCCATAGCGGCACAGCGCAAGCAGGCGCGGCGGATACGATTACGCTTGCCGCGGCGGCTTCAGCAGTTGATGACTACTATAATGGAATGAAAGTTCGCTTGACTGGTGGAACTGGTAGCGGGCAAATCCGTACTATCATTGATTATGTCGGAAGCACGAAGGTTGCTACTGTTGACAGTAACTGGTCGGTAAATCCTGATGCGACGACGACTTATGCGGTGGAATCAATTATAACTGTGTCAGTTTATCCGGGTGAATATGATGAAGCTATTACTTTGAAGGATTGTGTGGATATTATCGCGGTTGACCCACGATCGACCAAAATTTTACAAGCTGTTATTGATAATAATGTTTCATGCTTGTGCTTCTTGAGAATTGGCCTTCAATCTACCCTCACTCTTCAAAATGCGAATAGTAAAGTCAATCTGGATGAGAATGTATTAAGCATGGTAAAAATAGGTACTGCGACAGCTTTAGTCGGAGGAGATGTTTCAGGAAATGCTCGTGGAGGTTTTGCAATTGATATTCAAAGCTCCAGAAGCACAGCATCACAAGTCGCTTCTGGCCCACTCGGCGTCTCAGTCGGAATCAACAACACCGCAAGCGGAGCCTACAGCATCACAATCGGAGTCGGCAGTTCCGCAAGCGGAGCCAGAAGCTCCGCAAGCGGATACCAAAACAACGCAAGCGGAGCCAAAAGCACCGCAAGCGGATACTCAAACAACGCAAGCGGAGCCAACAGCACCGCAAGCGGATACTACAGCACCGCAAGCGGAGAGGGCTGCACCGCAATCGGATACAAGGCGAGAGCAAGAATAGCTCGCACGACCAGTATCTGCGGCCCCCAAATAAACCGCAAAGATAATAACGAAGCTGCTGGAGTAGCTTTTGAAAGTTTCTGCGGCGTCGAAGTCGTTCTAATGACCAAAGAAGTGGATTTGAAAGTTGTCGCGGGGCACACCATCACTTTGCCAGCGGGTTGTCATTTTTGGATAGATGCGATGGGATTAGAGGCAACTGTGGTAACGGGAATGACAGTTCAACCTACTGTATCTTATGGAATTACAGGAAATACCACCAAACATGGTGCTGCTGCAATTACAACTGCTCTTACTGCTGCTTTCAAAAGGGAAATAGAAACTCCATTAGTACCAGAAGATGGTGAAACTTCACTCGTTGGTGCAATTACGGTCGCGGCTACAGCGACAACCATGCTAGGAAGATTTTATTTTAAAGGTATGTTAATTGAGGATGAGTAAATGAAAACTTTTCATTTTATATCAGGAATGCCAAGAAGTGGTTCGCAATTACTTTGTAATATTCTAAACCAAAATCCTTGTTTCCATGTTTCACCGACCAGTGGTATTCTCGACATCATCTTTTCAGTGCGAAATAATTGGGATCAACTCATTGAGTTTCAAGCTAATCCTGATGAAGAAGCAAAGAAGCGAGTTCTTCGTGGCATTCTTGAAAGCTATTATGCTAATCGAGAAGAACCTATCTGCTTTGATAAATCGCGGGGTTGGCTTGCTTACATCGAAATGGCGGAAATGATACTTGAGAAGAAGGCAAAAATTCTTGTCCCAGTTCGTGATATTCGCGATATTCTATCATCATTCGAGAAGCTCTATCGCCAGAGTGCAGCAACTCGACAAATCGCACAGGAAAGAGCTAATTATTTCAAATGGCAGACAGTTGAAGGCAGGTGCGAAATATGGGCAAGTTCCGACCAGCCGGTCGGTCTTGCTTATAATCGTATCAAAGATGCTTTGAGTAGAGGTTTCCAGGACAGGATGCACTTCGTCAAGTATACGGAATTGACAAAATATCCAGCTAGAACTTTAATGCTTATCTATAACTTTCTCGAAGAGGATTATTTTGAACATGACTTCAATAATGTCGAACAGGTCATCTTTGAACATGACGATGTCTACGGGCTTGGAAGCGACCTTCATACTATTCGACCCAAAGTTGAGCCACAGCCTTCGCAATGTCCAATCATTCTGGGTGAGACAGTTGCCCAAAAATATCAGGGGCTTGAGCTTTGGTAATAAAATGTTTTTTAAACAAGTCAATTGAAGAATGCAAAGATTTCAATGCTTTGAATATCAACTGGGAATTTGTTTTCAAGCCTTCTAAATTTTCTGCGAAAGCAAGAGAACGACGACGACAACGCGGGACAAACAAATTCCCTAAGCTCTATCGTCTTGTCAGAGTAAGATCTGAAATTGATATTGAAATCTTGCGAAACTGTCCTGACGTCGAATGGTGCGAAGAAGAAAAAGAGGATGAACCACTTTACAATCCAACCGACCCACAAGGATTGGATTATTCATGGACAAAGCAGAAACTTACCCATGCTACAAATTTGACTGCTTTCGACATTGAAAAAGGCGATGGAATTGTAGTCGGCATCATTGAAAGTTATGGAAACGGCGCAAATTATACTGACGCTGAACTTGGCGGGACTGGTAATCAGGCAAATGACTGGGCGGCGATACAAGCTGGGACGCATGCGAAGTTTGTCAACTATACTAATCCATTAGGGCAATCAATCGACCCCTACGGAACTGGACATGGAAATAACGTTTGTCGGCAATCTATTTCAGTAATGGATAATGCGATTGCTTATTGTGGCTCTTGCCCGAATGGTAAGGTAATGATGGCGGTCGGGCAGAATTTTGATGAAGCAATTCAACGGATGGCAGATTTGGGTGTAGATGTAATTTCGGTGAGTTATACGAATTGCTATTCTCATCGGACAGCTATCCAATATGCGGTTGCGTCTGGAGTAATTGTTGTTTATGCACATGGCGCAAATTCACATACTCTGCTTTCTGTTCCGCCATTTGAAGCTATTTTAGTTGGGCAATTTAGTTTAACTGATGCTAGCGAACTAAGTTATGGCATTGGATTAACTGTAATCAGCCGCGGTCCGATTGGAAGTGGAGAGTCGTACTCAACACCAGCAGTCGCTGGAATCTGTGGTTTAATTCTTGCATTTAACCCATTCTGGAATGTCACTGATATTTATTCCGCGCTTATTCAAGTATGTCAGAAGCCTGCGGGGATGGAAGGCGCAGTTTGGCATATCGAGTACGGATGGGGAATACCTGATGCTTATGCTTCTTTACAACTAACGTTAGCAGATTTAAAACCATTGCCAGTTATTGACTTCGC
>PEVX01000002.1 GCA_002780285.1 Candidatus Pacearchaeota archaeon CG06_land_8_20_14_3_00_35_12 | reverse complement strand
GCTGTTCAGCCCCTGTTGATTTTTTCCCTTTCTCAGTCTTTTTTGCCATGTTAATCTAAATGCTTTGGCATTTAAAAAGGTTTTTTTAAGAATGATAAGAATGGGGACAGAGGGATTCGAACCCCCAACTGGCGGGCTGGAGCCGCCCATTTTAGCCATTGAAACTATGTCCCCAGCATCAAAACAGAATGGGCTTTACTTTTAAATGTTTTTAGATTTTAGGCAAAATTTGCTTTTCTTCCTCTATTTCCTCGCTTGAGATTGAACAGCCATGGAATTTTAATGCATACAGAAATGCATCAATGTTTTCCGAGGCAGAGCCCGGAAATCTCAGTATTTTTTTCCTGAATGCAAAAGCGCAGATCTCTGCAGAGCGTATTATTTCTATATTCCTGAAAAAATCAGCAGATTCATAGGCGTATTCTATTTTTGTGTGAAGCTTGCTTTCAAGTAATCTGTGGAGATTGTTAGGATTTTCGCAGAGCATTCTCGTTGTTCTTTCATCAACAACAAGAAGGGCTTTTTCATTCTGCTTTTTCAAAATTCTGTATAATGCTATGCAGCTTGCCTCGCCGCGATGCACAATCTGCATGTATTCGCCTTTGGCCCTGAAAATTGTTCCGGCAATTTCAAGAATGCGGGATGTTTCTTTTTCAACCTCTTTTTTATCTATGAATTCTGATGATATTTCAATAATTCTCTCATTGATTAATTTTTTCACTATCAGCGCTTCAAGCTTGAATCTTTTTATTGCAAGAGGCCTGTCAATTATCTCATTTATCACGTCATCGCTTACAAGAAATACTATTTCAGGAAATTTTTTCTTTATTTCTTCAAGGACAAAAAGCAATTCGCTGAGCGAAAGAGAGATTACTGTGCTTGAATCCAAAACCAGGAATTTTTTGCTGTGATTGTTGTTTGTCATTTTTTGTTATGATTTTTTTATTGTTATTTTCTCTACAGGGTCTCTTTTCTAAAAAGAGCCTTTTTATCCTAAAACATCAAAAGTTCTTTTTAATCTTGTTTTTATGCCCTGAGTTATGCTGAGGTTTACATCGCTGATTCCTGTTCTTCCTGCATATTCTGCAAGCTCCCAAGGCATTATTCCGAGCATAGATGCTGTTTGAGACATTGAAATTCCGTGTTCGTAGATTCTTGAAGCCTTGCTGATGCTTGCCCTCAGAAAAACATCTTTGATATAATCCCGCAGATGCCCTGACAACGCATCTATTGACTTTTGGATATCTGCAATATTTTCCCGAAAGCCGTGCAGATTTTTTAATTTTAAATTTTGTATTGAATTATCAAGCTGCTGTGAAAATTGAGAATAAAATTTTGGCCAGTCCTCCTGTTCTCTGTAATCAGTTCTTGAGATTATTTTTGATATTGCATATATTAAAACAGCTACTGCGATATTGTCTGAATCCTGATGAATTGATGCTGAATGGATTGTTCTGTTGCTTAACTCAAGCAGCGCAAAACTGTCTTCAGTCCTGATTGCTTTTTTTGCATCAATGAGAATTCTCAAAAGATTGCTTCGAATCTCATCTTTTGATTCAGAAAAAGTTCCTCTTTTTGTTTCTTTCTCCTGCTCCTCTTTTTCCATAATTTCACCCCTTAATCTGGCTTATCTAAATCAAAACATACTTAAAAAAGTTTTTATATTGGCTAAATTTTATCCATGCATGATTCCAGATGAGATTGTTGCAAGGAAAATTCTTGATTCCAGAGGCAAGCCTACTATTTCTGTAACTGTGAAATCAGAAGGCAAGAAAGGGGAGGCATCTGCTCCTTCTGGCAAATCAAGGGGAAAATATGAGGCAGAGCCTTTTTCATCAAAAGGAATTGAATTTTCAATAACTTTCCTGAATGCTTTTGGAAAAAAAATAGTTGCAGATAAAATTGAACTGAAAAAATTTTCTGATTTGGAAAAAATAGAGGAAATCGCAGAAAAGCTGGACAAGACAAAAAATTGGAGCCTGATTGGCGGAAATGCCCTTTATGCTCTTGAAGCAGCCCTGCTGAAATGCCTTGCAGCTGCAAATGACAAGGGATTATGGCAATTTCTTTCTGAAGAGGACAATATTCCTCTGGAAAAAATAAAGATTCCAAGGCCTCTTGGAAACTGCATCGGCGGAGGCATGCATGTTCCTGCAAGTTTGCAGGAAAAGAAAACAGATTACCAGGAATTTTTGGTTTTGCCGAAAACAGAGCATTTTTTTGATTCTTATTTCATAAATCTTCAGGCATACAAAAAAGCCAAAAATTTGCTTGTTGAAAAAGACAAGGCATGGAGGGGAACTTTGACAGATGAAAATGCGCTTGCTTCAACATTGGGAAATGAGCAGGTTTTGGATTTAATGTCAGAGGTTGCAAATGAAATCAAGCGGCAGTTTGGAATAACTCTTGGGCTTGGAATTGATATGGCTGCAAGCTCTTTGTGCCAAGTTGATTATATATATAAAAATCCCAGAAAAAAACTGACAAAAGAGCAGCAAATCAATTATATTGTTGAATTAATCAAAAAATATAATCTTGTTTATATTGAAGATCCATTGAAAGAAGAGGATTTTTCAGGATTTTCGCGATTGCTTAAGGAAGTTCAGGGAATTGGCTCAAAGGTTTTGATTTGCGGTGATGACTTGACTGCAACACATCCTGAAAGACTGGAAAAAGCAATAAAAGAAAAATCAGTAAATGCAGTCATTGTGAAGCCAAATCAAAACGGTTCTTTGCTTAAAACAAAAGAGTTTCTTGACCTTGCAAAGAAACACGATATTGTTACGATAATCTCTCACCGTTCTGGAGAAACTTCAGACAACACTATTGCGCATCTGGCTGTCGGCTGGCAGGCGCAGATAATAAAAACAGGAATTCTTGGCAAGGAAAGATTTGCAAAACTTCATGAGCTCATGAGAATTGAAAGAGAGATTGCAAAGCAGCACTAAGCAGAAATAGCATACGAAACATGAAAATTAAGAAGATACTTGTTACAGGATGCGGAGGAATGCTTGGAAGTTCTGTGTATTCTCATCTGAAGCAAAAAGGTTATGATGTAAAACCAACTGACATTGATCTGAATGAAAAATGGCTCTCTTTTCTTGATGTCAGAGATTATGATGGCGCAAAAAAGATATGTGATGAGTTCAAGCCTGACTTAATTCTTCATCTGGCCGCCCTTACAAGCTTGGAATATTGTGAGGAGCATCTTGAAGAGGCGTTCAAAACAAATTATCTTGGAACTAAAAATATGGCCCTGATTGCAAGGAAAATTGATATTCCTCTGGTTTATGTGAGCACAGCAGGAGTTTTTGACGGAAAAAAAGAAAGATATTCTGAGGGAGATATTCCAAACCCAATAAATGTTTATGGCAGGACAAAGTTTTACGGCGAGATAGCTGTTCAGAGCATGCTTGAAAAATATTTTATAGCGCGCGCTGGATGGATGGTTGGCGGAGGAAAAAAAGACAAGAAATTTGTCTCATACGTTCTTTCCCAGATAAAGCAGGGCAAAAGAGAGTTTAACATAGTCAAAGGCATGCGCGGAACCCCAACTTACACTTTTGACTTTGCAAGAAATCTTGAAGTTCTTTTCAATACAGATTTTTACGGCTTGTATCACATGGCTTGCCAGGGAGAAACAGATAGAATTGAAATAGCAAAGCATATTCTTGAAGTTCTTGGAATAAAAGACGCAAAAATAAATGAGGTTGATTCAGAATTTTTTAAAAAAGATTTTCCTGTTGCAAGAGCGCCCTGCGAGAGAATGATTGATGGCAACTTGAACAAAAAAAAGATAAATTTGATGAGGCATTGGAAGCAAGCATTGATGGAATATCTCGAAAATGAATGGAACAGCCTCATTGCGAATAAAAAGGTTTAAATAGCATCCATTAATTTTTAGCATTATTCTTAATATTTTTTAAAACAAAATGTCAAAGAAAAAGCCAATTGCAAAGAGAAAAGAAGAAAAGGAAGAGCCAAAAGAAAAAAAGAAAATAAAGATTGAAGAGCTTGATGCAGATGCAGAATCAGCCGAGCTATCTCAAATTTCAGAAAAAGAAGAAATAGAAACAGAAGAAGAGGCTCTTAAACGAAGCCTGAAAGACGAAGATGAGATTAAAAAGAAGAAAAAAGAGCTTGGAGAGCTTATTGTTCCAATTGAGGATTATCTGAGATGCGGAATTTACATCGGAACAAAAACAATAATGCCCGGCATGAAAAGATATATCTACAAAAAAAGGGCAGACGGGCTTGGAATCTTGAATACAAAATTAATTGATGAAAAAATAAAGGCTGCTTCTGAAGTCATTTCACAATACGCTCCTGAAGAAATAATTATTGTCTGCAAAAGAGAAGCAGGCTGGAAAGCTTTGGAGCAATTGTCAGAATTAACAGGCATAAGATGCTTCTTGAAAAAATATCCTGCAGGAATAATCACAAATATTGCCCTGCCTGATTTTTTTGAGCCTTCAATTGTCCTTGTTGCAGATACATGGCTTGACAAAAACGCGCTTTTTGATGCAGTCAAGAAAGGAATTCCTGTAATCGGGCTTTGCGATACAAACAATCTTACAAGATATCTTGACCTTGTTGTTCCATGCAACAACAAAAGCGACAAGAGCCTTGGATTGATTTTTTGGATTCTCTGCAGAGAGTACATGAAAAAAAGAAAACTTGAAGGAAAATTGCCAGAGCTTGAAGCATTCACCGGCCCATTGGAGCCTGCAGAATCAATTGCTATTTCTGCATTAACTGGTTCTGCATAAAATATCTTTTTATTCTTCAGAGGGAATTAATCTCTTTTTGAGGACATCCTCTTCTATTCTTCTCACTTCTACTTTGCTTAAAAGAGCATATGGCGCAATCCCAGAAGTGTAAACCCATCCGGATTCTGATCCGCAGAAACCTTTTGCAATGACATTCTGATCACCCAATGCCTGAATATCATTAAGCATGTTGTAAGGATTTCCGAGGATAGAAGCGCTTGAAACAGGAACTATTTTTCCATTTCTGTAAATTCTGGATATTTTATGAGGATATATTCTGAACTCGCCTGTTTCGGGTGAAACATCCCCGCCGCCGCCCTCAACTAATAGCCCGTATTCTACGCCTGTTTTAGCGCATATCCCTTTAAGCCTTTCAACAAGACTTTCAAATTTTTCAGGTTTTGATGATTTGACTTCAATAATCCCTATTCTTGGCTCTGTAATGACATCTTCCAAAGTGGACAGATCCTTGGCATCTTCCTCTGCCATTTTTGTTCTGCAGCATCCATTGGATTTTCTGCCCATTCTTCCAGCTGTTGAACGGTCATGAAGAAAATCTTTTAGAACACCATTTTCAATGAGTGTTATCCTTTGGCTTTTAATTCCTTCCTCATCAAAATTATACGAACCCCACATTCCTTTTTTTGAAGGATCATTGTAAACTGAGATAAAAGATGGCAAAACTCTTTGGTCTACTTTTTCCTTGAATGTTGTGGCATGATATTCCATAATCTCGCGTGCAGATAAAAGATGCGCAGCCAATCCTTCATGGATAAGTATGCCCGTCGCTGATCCATCAAAAATTGCAGGATACAACCCCGAATCCTGCACTTCACAATTAATTCTTTTCATCAAATCTTTTATAAAAGAATTGCATTTATTCCATATCGCTTTTTTGTTAAGAACTTTCTCAAGATCAAAATCAGCCAGTCTTTCACTGTATTGGATAATCTGCTTGTTTTTGTCCCTCATTCCAACAAAGTAATGTACATATGCTGCAACATTTGAAGTGAATATCTGGCTCTTATTTTTTTTGCCGTCAAGGGTTCTTTCTAAATTCACTAATCCTCTGTTCACTTTCTGTACAGTTGCAGTTACCTGCGCCGATTCAACTTTTTTAATTTTGTAAAGAGCATCAGAAGTCTCTTCAAGAGCCTCGATTATTTCTTTTTTGCCAAATTTTAGTTCTTTTTCTTTTTCAGAAAAGATAACTGGCTCTTCTTCAGAAAATTTTTGAAATTTATCTTCATCATATTCGCAAAAAGAGGAATGATAATCAAAATATTCCTTTAATGCTAGCTTTAAAACAGAATCTGTGAGCTCATCGCATTCGCGTTCAAATGCTTTCATACTTTTAAGAGGCATGTCTGATTCTTGGCATTTATGGCCAACACCATGGCCGACGGAATTGTCGAGATCTCCAATGCGCGCTTCTGTCCTTAATTTAAATTCTTTTTTTGTAGAGTGTTTTGGGTCTGAGATGAGCCCCCCGCTATTTGCCATAAAATTTGTTTCTGTTTTATCTATATAAGAATACAATATCTGTCTCGGGTAGAAATCAATTTTATGTTTTCCAGAATTTCCAGTTTTAGGTGTTCCGTTAATTTCCCTGCATTGATTCGCATTCATCCATTTTTCTGCCTGCCTGCTCAAAAATCTTATTATCTTGTCCTTATTCATTTTTGCCTTTCAGGCTTTTTTAAAAATTGGCGGTATTTAAGGTTTTTTAAGAAATTGAGTATATTTTAGAGTATGATAATGAGAATATATGAAAATAAAATTTAGAAATTAAATTTATTCGGCGACTTCGCCTTTTGCCGCAGGAGCAGCTTCCTCTTCGGTTTCTTCTGTGACGCCTATGATTTCCTCGCCTTCTGCCGCAGCCTCTGCTTTTTCCTCTTTCTTTTTCAACTTCTCGGGCTTTTCAGTGACTTCTTCCTCTTCAACTTTTTCAATCACTTCTATTTCTTCATTCTCTTCTTCCTCATCTTTTGAGGCTCTCTGAGGCAAAGGCCTTCTGACAGTTATCGGCAAAACGCCGTTATTGAATTCAAGCTCTGCTATTTTCAGAGGGTCAAATTTTAAATTTTCCATTTCTTCCTTGGACATCTTCAGAAGAATCGGGGCATTCATGGATAATTGCAGCGCTCTTGCGCCTATGATTCTTGTCTTTTCATATTTAGTGTAAAATTCAGGGTCAAACTCTTCTTTCTTCATTTTATTGTTTATTCAATTTCTTCTCTTATTTTTTCCTGCAGGCTGGCAGCTTTTTCAACAGCCAAATCAATCAATGTATTGATTTCTTCAGAACTTAGCGTGGCATCGCCGCCGCCTTTTTGCATTGCATTGATTACTGCATTTTCAGCATCTATTTTTTTGCTTTTCTTTTCTTTTGAGGGAAAAGATACTGCAAATGAGACTCTTAATTCGCTCGCATCCTGCTCTTCAGTAGTTGGATCGAGCACAAATTTGTCCCCTATCTTATAGAAAGTGACTGTTGTTGGTATTGCGCTTGTTATTGGAAGCTTGTCTTTTGTAAATTCTCCATACTGAACCTTGTCATCTTTGTCTATTTTTGGCATTACTGCTGACATTATTGCAGCAACAGCTCCAATTGCAGCAGCATCTATCAAATTTCCATCGTCATTTATGGCATAAATATCAATCATTACGCTCCATACTTTTTCTCCTTTTTTGATGCAGAGCTTTTTCATATCAATAATCTCTGATTCTCTGATGCTTCTGTCAACAATTCTTGCAAGTTCAATTGACTGGATTTTTGGAGGGCCGTGCTCAAAACGTTCAGAAGCCATTGGTAACAGCTCAGTAACTACTGCAAGAACTCCTGACTCTTCTGAATCTCTGTAAGGCACTACTGCATCGAGCTTGACTCCAACCATTACTTCTGTTTTTCCGAGAAAAACTTGGGCAGAGCCTTCTGCATTGCTTGAAATTCCAAGATTTATTTTTAATGGCCTGTATTCAAGCCATCCTCTGTTGTCAAATCTTTTTCCTTTTTCCAAAAATTCTATCAAACGTTTTTTTGTTATATTTGCGATTTCCATTTTACTTTTTTATTTTTCCTCCTCTTCAGGGAGTTCTGTTTCCATTTTCAAATCTCTGAGAGCTTTTTTCTGAGCCTCATTTATTTTCATGCATGCTTTGTTTCCAGCTTCAATGACTTTTTTCAAAACCTCTGGCTTGACTTTTCCATCAAGCTGAAGCAAAGTGAGTCTGTTTTTTCTAGGGGCAAATGCAACAGGTATGTCTGTGGCTAATTTCTCCCCGTCTTCTTCATAATCTTCCTCTTCTTTTGTTATGTCAATGCAGATTTTGTTTCCAATATTTCCGACAGAAACTGCGCTTATCAAATCAGTCATTGGGATTCCTGCATGCGCGAGAGCAAGAGCTGCAGCATTTATTCCTGCGCATCTCGTGCTTGCATCTGCCTGAATTATCTCTATTTCCAAATCAATTACTGCATTTGGAAAGTTTTCAAGCTGCAAAACAGGAGTCAACGCATTCATAATAACATGAGAAATTTCAGAGCTTCTTCTTGAAGGCCCTGGTTTTTTTCTTTCTGTTACAGAAAAACTTAGCATGTCATAACTGCATCTTAAAACAGCTTTTTCAGGATTCTGCAGATGCTGCGGATGCATTAATCTTGGCCCATAAACCGCTGCAATCGCCTTTGTATTCCCAAAGGAAAACATTGCAGAGCCGTTTGCTCTTGGGATTACGCCCATTTTTATTTCTACTTTTCTTGTTTCATCAAAATCTCTTCCGTCATATCTTTTTTCGTATGTCATTTTATTTAATTAATTTTTCTTTGCCCTTTTTAGCTTTTTCTAAAAAATCCTGGACCAAATCAGTCAGTCCTTCTATATGCGACTTGCTTGTTATAAGCAGAATCGCTTCTTTTGCAAGAAGCTCTGCATCAATATTTTCTCCTCTTATCCAGATTATTCCGTTTTGTCCCACTACAATCAGGCATCCTGTTTCCTGCTTAATCATGTTTACCATGCTTCCCTCTTTTCCGATGACTCTTGGAACCTTGTTTGGATTTACTGTGATAGTCATTCCGCCTTCAAGCTTGTTTAATCCTCTGTCTCTCATTGTGAGATTGATATCCCCTCTTCTAATTGAAAATATTTTTACAGTTATCATGTCGCCGATGTTGAAATATTCCTCAAGCTCGCGTCCGTGGGGAAAAAAGCATTCTTTCATAGGCAGAAATGCCTCATAAGGCGCTCCGATATCAAGTCTTAATCCATTGTAGGTTATATCAATGACTTTTCCTATGACTGTGTTTCCTCTTCTTGGAATGTAAACTCCTGACAAAGGAATAACTTTTACAAGCCTTCCAATAAATTCAACCAATCCAAATCTTGTTGCAATAATGTTCATGCTTTCTCTCATTGTTCCGTCGCTTGGCAGATAATCCTCTCCTGAAACAATGACTTCTCCAGGCACAACTATGTCTCTTGGAATTTTAAGGATTTTTTCAGACTTTTCCTCTTTCTTGCTTTCTCCTTTCTTTGGCTTCTTTTCTGTTTTTTTCATTTCTTCGTTTTCTTCTGCTTCTTTTTTTGCTTCCATTTTATTTTTTAATTTCCTCTGTTACTGCAGAACCGTGTGTGACGCTGTTCAGCTTGTCAAAAAATTCAAGCTGGATTCCTGCCGGAAGTTCCAAAACGATTTGAAGGCTTCCATCTTCAAGCCATTTTTCGCTTTCCTTTTTTGTTCCTTGAATTATGCTGTAAACTCTTCTAGTATATTCTGCAGGGATTTTGATTGTAAATTTCTTGACTTCAATCCTTATTGGAATAATCGGCTGCATTGCGTGGATTATTCCTGTAATTTGGTCTTCTGCTGATTTATTTTCGTCAATCCTGACTTTTGCCTGCTCTAATGCATTTTCAATTCTTATTGCAGGGTGAGGCAATCCTGTTTTTGGGTCGCAGCAGTTTCTTGCGAGCCAGTCTATAATCTGCCTTCTTTTTTCATCCCGCATTTTTTTTCTGTATTCAATCGGCAGTTCAAGCTCGCCGTTTTTGATGATGTGGGATGCGACTTTTGAAATATCTGAAGTTCCGAACGCTTCCTCCATGTCTTTTACGCCGGCTTTATTTCCTTTCTTCAAATCAAGGAAAACAGTCGGAATAGCGATGATGTTTTCAACGCTTCCAATTCCTTGTTTTCTGAATGAAATTGCCTTGTCGCAATCAACAAGAATTTCAAAATCTTTATTTTTAATTCTTATTCGGGCAGTAATATTTGTCGCCATTATAATCTAATTGGATGATTATTTTATTTAATGAGCTTTTTTAATTCTTCTCGATTTATTCTAATTAATTTTTTGTCTTTTGAACTGATATAAGCTGTTTCAAATCGATTAATGTCAAAATTTTTTCCAAGCACTCTCTTGAAAATGTTTAATGCGAGCTTCATTCCCTGCTCAATGCTCATTGATTCCTTGTATTCCTGTCTTAGAATATCTTTTATCTTTTCATCATTTTCTCCGATTGCAGTTGCCGCGTATCCAAGATAATTTCCAGTAACATCTGAAACGAAAATTCTTGGTTTTATGTCTATTCCAGCAATAAGCATTGATATCCCAAATGGCCTTGCTCCGCCGTATTGAGTGAAAATCTGTTTTGTATCTGCAATTTCTTTTATTACAGATTCTATATCTATAGGTGTAGTGTAAGTGACTCTGTGCTGTTGTGCAAGAATCTGCGCTTTGTTTACAAGCACTCTTGCATCGCTTAAAATTCCAGCAGCTGTTGCAAGAATATGCTCATCAATATCATAAACTTTCTGGGCAGATTCTGGAATAACTAAAGAATCATTTACTCTTTTATCAGCAACAACAACAAGTCCGTCGCTGCATGTGAGGCAGATAGATGCGCTTCCTAAACGAACGGTTTTTTCAGCATATTCAACCTGGAGCAAATGCCCGTCAGGAGAGAACATACTTGCAGCTCTATCATAGCCCATTATTTGGTTTTGTGCATCCATTTTATACTAATCTTTTATATAACTTTCAGAGAAATATTTAATCATATTTTAATAATAATTAATAACTTTCCTTATCTCTGATAAAAATCCAAATTAAAGTGGATTTTTAAATCTTTTCTTTTAGAACTTTTGGAATTTAAATGGCATATCCGCCTATTGAAACAAGCCTTGTTATCTTTCTTGGAGGCCATTCAAGAGGCATATTGAGCTTTTTGAACAAAGAATCTATATTTATGCCATTAGCTTCTGGGGATTTGATGATTTTTGTAAGATTAAAGAGCAATTCTGCCTTGCCTTCTTCTCTTCTTTGTATTTTTCTCGCTTTTGGCTGCCAATATCTCAGGTTATAGCACTGTTTTTCTGTCCATTCAGGGTGTGCTTTTTTGATTCCTCTTGCAAAGTTTCCTATTTTGAATTCTGTATAAATAAGATAAATTGGCTGCTTAAAATCAAGAACTTCATTGATAAGCGGCTGCGGCGGGCAGCCCTCTTTTTTTGCGTAATTAGGGCATCCTTTTGGATGCTGTGGGTATTTCTTGCAGCACAATTTCTGAACCTCTTTGCTGTATTCAAGAATTTCTGGGCATATTTTCAGTATCATCTTTTATTTTGTTTAATACTTGAAAGATTTATATAATTAATTTAGTTTGAAGATATATTATGAAAGTCGCAGTTTTATTTTCCGGTGGAAAGGATTCAAGCCTTGCATTGCATCATGCTTTGCAGAAAGGGCATGAAGTGAAATGCCTGATTAATATTGTTTCTGAAAATCCTGCAAGCTACATGTTTCATACTCCAAATATAAAATGGGCTGAAAAACAGGCTCAGGCAATAGGCTTGCCTCTTGTTATCGGA
Source organism: Candidatus Pacearchaeota archaeon CG06_land_8_20_14_3_00_35_12 (assembly GCA_002780285.1). Taxonomy (GTDB): domain Archaea; phylum Nanobdellota; class Nanobdellia; order Pacearchaeales; family PEVX01; genus PEVX01. The sequence goes on along the minus strand of PEVX01000002.1, from coordinate 19,203 downwards.
AAAACAAAGGGTGAGAAAGAGCTGGAGCTTGAAGATCTGGAAAAAGCAATTGAAAAAGCAAAGAAAAAGTTCAATATAAAAGGAATTGTGACAGGGGCTGTTGCTTCTGTTTATCAGTCATCGCGGATTCAGAAAATCTGCGATAAACTAAGATTGAAATGCATAAACCCCCTGTGGCAGAAAAATCAATTTGATGTTTTGAATGAAATAGTTGACAAAAAATTTGAGGTTTTGATTATTGGTGTTTATGGCTTGGGCATGGAAAATTTTCTTGGAAGGAAAATTGATGCGGGTTTTATTGAGGATATTAAAAAGGCATGGCAGAAGTATGGGGTGAATGTTGCTGGTGAGGGCGGAGAGTTTGAAAGTTTTGTTTTAAATGCCCCTTTTTTCAAGAAAAGAATTTTGATTGAAAAAAGCCATATTGTAGAAGACAAAGAAGGCGGAAGAACTTTAGTGATTGATAAATTAAAAATTATTTGATTATTTGAAGAATTTTTCTCTGAGCTTTTTAATTGTGCCGCTGACTCCGATGCATCTGCATTGAAATTCTTTGATTAAGGCAATTGACGCTTTTGCAGAATCAACATATTTTGTCAGAATGCTTAGAATTATGTAAGAATTGTTGTTTTTGCTTGTGACTGCGATTATCTTTGGCCCTGCTTTTGCATATCCGAGGATTCCAAGAAATCTTAAAATAGAATTATCTATTTCTTTTTTGATTTCTTTTTCAGGCCCTGAAGATTCTACTTTGATTAAAAGATAATGCCTTTTTTCCCTCAAAGTTGGGAGCATGCCCATTTTCTTTATTCTTTTGCCCGTTTCTTTTGCCATGATAATGTTAATATTAATGGGCGAAGATATTTAAATATGTTTTAGTTTTAATTCTAATAAAAGAGGAAATTAAAATGATTAAATTGTTTTCAATCGGTGGATATGATGAAGTAGGCAAGAATATGACTGCCATCCAGATAGACAACGATGTTTTTTTGTTTGACTGCGGCTTGTTTCTTCCGCCAATAGTCGCGATGCAGGAGCAGGAAGTCCAGAAAGAAAAACCATCAGAGCGAAAACTGCGAAATATAGAAGCAATTCCCAATGACTTGATTCTTGAAAATTTTGGCTTGAGGAATAAGGTCAGGGCGATTTTTGTTTCTCATGCTCATCTCGATCATATCGGCGCAATTCCATATATTGCCCCAAGATATAATGCAGAGGTTATCGGAACTCCTTATTCAATAGAGGTTTTGAATTCAATTATGAAAGACAATGACCAGACAATTAAAAATAAAATAACTTCAATAACTCCGAATTCTTCATATACTGTCCGCGGTGAGAGGCATGATTACAAGGTGGAATTTATCAACATCACTCATTCAACATTGCAGACAGCAATGATTGCCCTGCATACTCCTGCAGGAGTAATTCTTTATGCAAATGATTTCAAATTTGACAACTCTCCAATACTTGGCAAGAAGCCAAATTATGAAAGACTGAAAGAAATCGCAAAAGAAGGAGTTCTCGCATTGATTGTTGATTCATTATATGCTTCTGATGAAAGAAAAACTCCTAGCGAAAAAATAGCAAGAGGCTTGCTTGAAGATGTTATGTTGACAACAACAAACGAAGATGCCTGCATAGTCATCACCACTTTTTCAAGCCACATTGCAAGATTGAAAAGCATTGTTGATTTTTCAAAACAGCTTGGCAGAAAGACAATTTTTATTGGAAGAAGCCTTAACAAATATGTTTCTGCAGCAAACAGGCTTAAACTTGTTCCTTTTATGAATGATATAAGCATTGTAAGTTACAGGCATCAAATCGAAAAAATATTGAACATAGTCAATAAAAATCGTGATAAATTTTTGATTGTATGCACAGGACATCAGGGCGAGCCCGGAAGCGTTCTTGACAGGCTTTCAAGAAAACAATTGCCTTTTCAATTTATGTCTCAGGATCATGTTATTTTCAGCAGCAAGACAATTCCAACTCCTGTAAATATTGCTGCAAAAAAAGAGCTTGAGCACAGATTAAAGATCCAGGGAGTCAGAATTTTCGATATGGTTCATGTTTCAGGCCATGCTGGCCGTGAGGATTTGAGGGATTTCATAAACATGATAAATCCAGAGCATCTTTTTCCGGCGCATGGAGATACGCAGAAATTAAATGCGCTCGGAGAGCTTGCGACAGAGCTTGGCTACAAAATTGGTAAGAATGTTCATATAATGCATGACGGGCAAAAAATTCAGTTAAGATAATTCTAAAAATGGCAAAGCAGGATTTGATTGCAGCATTGAGAAATGCTCTTGAACGAAATGAATCTTTGCAGCAGGCAAAATTATCCTTGATTTCTGCGGGCTATTCTCAAAATGATGTTGAAGATGCAGCAAGAACCTTGCAATTCCCGCAAGTTTCAGCAATGCCCAAGCTTAATGAAATAAAAGAATTAAAAACACCTGAAGCAAAAGAAAAAATCGAGGCTAAAAAATTAGAGGTAAAGGCAAAAAAACCTCTTCCTTTATGGTTTATTGTTTTGCTGATACTCTTTCTTGGTCTTGTAGGATATATTATATTTATTCTGATGAGGAGATAATAATGCCTTCTATTTATTTTCCTGCAGAAGATTCCCTCCTTCTTGCAAAATGCGTTGAAAAAATATGCAGAAAAATGCTGAGAGAAAATGAAAATCTCAAGATTTTAGATATTGGAACAGGCTCGGGAATTCAGGCAATGAGTGCCTTAAAGGCAGGAGTTCTGAAAAAAAACATTTTGGCTGCTGACATTAATAGAAAAGCTGTTGATTTTATGAGAAAAAAAGGTTTTAATGCCAGAGTTTCTTGCTTGTTTTCTAAAATCCCTGGAAAATTTGATTTGATTATTTTTAATCCTCCGTATCTGCCTCAGGATGCTTTGGATAAAGGAAAAGATACAACCGGAGGCAGGTTTGGAGATGAAACAATCTTGAGATTTTTAGAAAAAGTCAGAGATTATTTGAACAATGGCGGAAAAATCCTGCTTGTTTTAAGCTCTTTGACTCCTAAAAAAAGAATTCTTGCTGAAATCAGAAACAAAAGATTGAGATGCAGGCAAATCGCAACAGAAAAAGTTTTTTTTGAAGAGATTTTTGTGTGTCTTTTGCAATGATTTTATCCTTGCATAAAATCAGCTAAATCTTTATAAATTTGACAAAATGTTTAGGCTTTGGCTGAGGTTCAACTAAAAAATGAAATTTGCGCATATCGCTGACTGTCATCTTGGGGGCTGGCGGGAGCCTAAATTGCAGCAGCTTAATCTCGAAACATTCCGCGAAGCGATTAGAAGATGCATTTCTGAAAAAGTTGATTTTGTGATTTTCGCAGGCGATATTTTTGATAGTGCCCTGCCTGCAACAGAAATTCTTGAAAATGCAATTGAACAATTCAGAATTTTAAAAGAAAACAACATAAAAAGCTTCATTATTGCAGGCTCTCACGATTTTTCAGCTTCAGGAAAGACTTTTTTGAATGTAATAGAAAAAGCAGGGCTTTGCAGGAACATTGGAACAACAGAAACAGATGAGAATAAAGAAAATAGACTGAAAATCTTTTCTGAAAAATTTGCCAATGATTTTCAGGTAGTTTTTGCCGGATATTATGGAAGAAAAGCCGGGCTTGAACAGGAATTTTTAAGAAAAATAACCCCGGAGAAGCTTGATTCTGCAGAGAAAAGTTTCAAGATACTGGCATTGCATACCACTCTGACAGAAGCAAAGCCAAAAGGGCTGGAGATGATGGAATCAATCGGCATTTCCGAGCTTCCAAAAGGCTTTGACTATTATGCGCTCGGGCATTTGCATTTATTTTTTGAAAAAAAAGATGAAAACAGAAATTATGTTTATCCCGGCCCGCTTTTTCCAAATAATTTTGAAGAGCTTGAGGGGCTGAAGCAGGGAAGTTTTGTTATTGTGAATGTTGCCGATGATGATAATAATGCAGTTTCTGTTGAAAAACAGGTTTTGAATTTGAAAAAAGTGCTCGTTCTTGAAATTGACGCTGATAATTTATCTCCTCTTGAGCTTACTGATAAAATTTTGAGAAATCTTCGCGCAAGAGAACAAGAGATTAAGGACAAAATCATGATGCTTAAAATTTCAGGCACTTTGAAAGAAGGAAAAACAAGCGAGCTGAATTTTGAATCAATAAATAAAGAAGCAGAAAGGCTTGGAGCCTTTGTTTTCTTGAAAAACACGCATTCTTTATCGTCTTCTGAATTCAAAGAGCTCGAGCTTGAAAATTCAAATAAAACAGTTGAGGAAATAGAGCAGGAAATAATTAAAAAATATTTTGCTGACAAAAAGGAAAATTTAGATTTCAATCCAAAACTCGTGTTCGAGCTTGTAAACGCGATGAATTTTGAAAAGCAGGACGGCCAGACAAGGCCTGTTTTTGAAAATAAAATTCTGAGCGATGCCTCCAAACTATTGAACATTGATAAAATTATGAATTGAAAATGAAAATTAAAAAAATTGAGCTTAAGAATATAAGGTCCTATGAAAATGCAGAATTGAATCTGCCTCTCGGAAGAATACTTTTCAGCGGGGATGTCGGGGCGGGAAAAAGCTCTGTGCTTCTTGCTTTGGAATTCGCAATATTTGGAGTTCAAAGGGGCGCGCTTTCAGGAGCCTCTCTTTTGAGAAGAGACAAGGAAAAAAGCTTGGTTTCTGTCAATCTTGAAATTGACGGAAAAAATGTTGTGATTGAAAGAATTTTGAGCAGGAAAAAAGATTCTGTAAAGCAGGAATCTGGAATTATTGAAATTGACGGAAAAAGAGAGAGCCTTTCTGTTGAGGAATTGAATTCAGCAATTTTGAAATTAATCGGCTATCCTCAGACCATGACCGGAATAAATCCCTCAATGCTTTATCGCTATACTGTTTACACCCCCCAGGAAGAGATGAAGCAGATTCTTCTTGAAGATGAGCAGGAAAGGCTGAATATTCTTAGAAATGTCCTTGGAACAAACAAGTATCAGACAGTCATTCAAAATTCAGGGATTATTGCCAAGTTCTTGCGTGACAGCATAAGAAAAAAAGAGGGAATAATTTCAGACCTTGATTTTAAAAAACAAGAGCTTGAAAAACGAAAAAAGATAACAGAGCAGTTTCAGATAGAGCTGCGGAAAATACTGCCTGAATTTGCAGACGCGGTCAAACTGTGCATTGAAAAAAGGAAAGATCTTTTGGAGCTTGAGAAAGAAAAAAGAAAATTGATAGAGGTTGAAAAATCAATAAAATCGCATGAAACCGCAATTGTTTCCAAAAATGAAGAGCTGAAAAGGAACCGTGCAAGAACTTTCATTCTTGACCCAAGGATAAAGGCGCTGGAATCTGAAATCGCAAAAAAGATGAAATTCGGAATCAATCCGATTGAAATGAAAATCTTGGAAAAAGAAAAAGCCCTTGAGGAGCTGATTGCAAAAGAAACAGAAACCGCAAAAATAATCGCGACCATTGAAGCCAAGAAAGCCAATTTTTCTGAGAATATTGAAAAAATAACCAAATTGAACAACTGCCCATTATGCAAACAGCAGGTAACTCAAGAGCATAAAGAAAAGATTTCAGGAGAGATGAATAATTTCCTGAAAGAAAACGAATCAAAACTTGCCATAGGAATAAAAGAATTGCAGGAAGTGAAGCAGAAAATTATCCTTTTTAAGGAGGAATTGAAAAGATTGCGGATTGAAAAAGAGGAGAAGGATAAAATGACCTCAATGATAAAGGAGTTTGATGAAAAGAGGAAAGATTTCTATTCTTTGAAATTCGATGAGGAAAAAATTGTGAATGAAATTAAAAAATTAACTGATGAACTCGTAATTTTTCAAAAAGAATTTGAATCTTGTTTTGGAATAGGCGAGAAATATAATGATGCTATGATTGAGGCAGATTCTGCCAAGGAAGAAGAAACAAAACTGGCTGTCCAAAAAACCAAAATCGAGACAAATATTAAAAATTATGCTGAATTGACTAAAATTATTGAATCTGAAATTTCTGAAAAGGAAAAATGCAAGATAGATATGGAAAAATTAAAGAAAATTGAATTCTGGCTTTCAAGCGAGTTCATTTCCTTGATGGGTTCTATTGAGAAAAATGTTTTGCTCAAGCTTAATTTTGAATTTAACCAGTTTTTCCAGAAATGGTTTGAAATGCTGATTTCAGATGCTTCTTTCTCTGTCCGCGTTAATGAAGAGTTTACCCCGGTCATAGAGCAAAATGGATATTCTCTGGAATATTCTTTCCTGAGCGGAGGAGAAAGAACCGCAGCCGCCCTTGCATACAGGCTTGCATTAAACCAGGTTCTAAATTCTTTTTACAGCAGCATTAAAACCAGGGATTTGCTGGTTCTTGATGAGCCGACAGACGGTTTTAGCTCAGAGCAGCTTGACAAAATGCGAATTGTCCTTCATGAATTGAAGGCAGAGCAGCTCGTTCTTGTCAGCCATGAACAAAAAGTGGAATCTTTTGTTGATAATATCATAAATTTTGAAAAACAGAACGGAATAACCAAAATTTCCTGCTAAAATGATGATAAAATTTTCTGAAATCGATTCTTCTGAAAAAAAGAGAATAATTTCTGAAATGCAGAAAGGAAAAATCTTCATTTATCCAACAGACACAATATATGGAATAGGTTGTGACGCTTCAAATGATGAATCTGTCAGAAAAATCAGAGAATTGAAAAAACGCGAGAAAATGCCTTTTTCTGTGATTGTTCCTTCAAAAGCCTGGCTCTATGAAAATTGTGAAATTAATTCCAGGAGCAGAATTTTCATTGAAAAACTTCCAGGCCCTTTCACTTATCTGTTTAAATTGAGAAAAGCAGGCAGGAAAAAGATCTCTGAAAATTTGATTCCAGGACTTTCAACTCTCGGAATAAGAATTCCAAATCATCCATTTACAGAAATTATTGCAGAATTTGGAAAGCCTTTTGTAACAACATCTGTAAATCTTTCCGGCAAACCTTTTATAAAAAAAATTTCTGAGATTCCAGATGAATTCAGAAAAAAATGCATAATAATTGATGCCGGACAGATAAAAGGAAAGCCTTCGCTCCTTATAGACATTACAGGAAAAATGCCAAAAATTCTGAAAAGATGAATTTTTTAAATTTGTTACTTGCAAATTTTGGAAAGGTTTAAAAGCCCTTCTGCTTTATTTATTTTTAGTAAAAAAAGGAGGTCAAAAAATGGCAAAAACTGGAGGGATGCTCGGCAAATGGGCTTTTCTTATTGGTATTTTGTTAGCAGTGATAGTTGGCTTATTTGGTAGCCTTACTTCAACAATAATCGCAATTTTGCTGGTTATTGGTATCATAGTAGGTTTACTGAATGTCGGATCAAAAGAAGCCACACCTTTCTTGCTAGCAGTAGTATCTCTAATATTGGTTGCAGCTTTTGGCGCAGATGTTTTAACAGTCACATATAATATTGGCGGATGGATTTTGAATCCAGTAAACATCTTGAAAGCTATCATGGCTTTAATCGTGCCTGCAACAATAATAGTTGCAATAAGAGAAGTTTTCCAAATTGCAGCTAAATAAAGAGTTTTTTTCTTTTTATTTTTTCTTTGTATTTTTTATTCTCTTTCTGGACAGTCTCTTTCTTTCTCGACTTCCATCCTATTAGAAAAGTTTTTAAATTGCTCTCGTCTTTTTGTATTGTCTGATTAAAATGAAAAAAGAGGTATTGATTTTAGCGATTTTTATTTCAATGGCTGTTTTGCTGCCGCTTGTGGCTGCAGATGTCACAATTTCTAAAATTCCTATTGTAAATGTTGTTGCAAAAGAAGCAACAACCCCTGCAATTTACAATCTTACAATCACAAACAATGAGCCTAGCCAGGATACTTTTTACATTTACACTTTGCTTGATATGATGATGTCTCCGAAAGAGAGCCTGATAATTCCAGGAAAAGCAATAGTCAATATTCAGCTTGAAGCATATCCCGGAGAACAGCTCAGAAAAAAAGAAGGGGATTTTTTCTTGACTTATTATATTAGGGGAGACAATTATGGGCAAATCAAAGATTTAATTCCGGTAAAAATTGTTTCTCTTTATGATGCATTCCAAGTTTCAATGCCTGCAAAAGTCACTGTAAATGACTCTGAATTAATTTTGACATTATACAACAATCAAAATCTTTACATTCCTGAAGGAAGAATAGTCATTGATTCGCCAATTTTTTCTGCCGCAAAAACCCTTGAGATAAAGCCAAATTCAACAAATACGATTATTATCAATCTGACTGACAAGATAAGAAGTTATGAAGCAGGGGAATATTCTGCCGACATTTCATTGCTTGTTCACGGCCAGGAAGCATGGAAAGTCACAGAGCCTGTGGCTCTTGAATCTGTAATAAAAATAACCTCTTCTGAAAAAAACAAGGGCTGGTTCCTTTATCCTGTCTTGCAGGTAACAAAAACAAATGATGGCAATGCTCTGGCAACTACAAATATTCGCGTTGAAAAAGACCCATTTTCAAAACTATTTACAAGATCTTCTGTCACTCCAACTTCAGTGAGGCAGATAAAAGGAAGTTTTGTATATGAATGGCAGAAAGATTTGAAGCCGGGAGAAAGCTTTGTTGTTGAAATCAAGACAAATTATCTGCTGCCTTTGATTATTTTTGCTTTGGTTGCAGCAGCCGCAATTTTATTATGGATGTCAACAACAAAACCTGTTGTGATGACAAAAAGAGTTTCAAAAGTCAAGACAAAAGGCGGAGAATTCGCATTAAAGGTCAATTTATTCTTGAAAACATTTATTGATATAAAAAATGTTAAGATTGTTGATTTGGCCCCAATGGCTATGCCAAACATTCCGCCAAAATTCGGAGCAATCCAGCCAACAAGAATAAGCGGAAGACGCCTTGAATGGAGCATGGACAGATTATACAAGGGCGAAGAAAGAATTTTCTCATACATAATTTATTCAAAACTCCCATTGATTGGAGAGATTGACCTGCCAAAAGCGCTTGCAACATATCAGGATATGCTTGACAGAAACAAAAGAGAATATTCAAACAGGATTTTCTTCATGGCTGAAGAGAAAAGAAGCGAGTGATTTTAACTGTTTTCAGACAAAGCCTCTTGGATCTTTTTTGATTTTGCTACTTTTTGTTTAATCCAGCTCTTTCCAAAATATTTAATGCTTTCTTCCATTGATTTTTGAAAACATTCAGGATTTCTTTTTATCAATTGTTTTCCCATTTTTTTAACAATTTCTACATATCTTGAGATTATCTCAGAAGCATTAGTGTTGTGAGCTTGAATCTCGGCAAGAAGAGATGGCGATGAACTTAAAATTCTTCCAATGGTTATTAACGAAGTTTCTGAATTAGGAGAAGTGAAATTCTCAAGTGTGTTTGGATCTTCGAATTCTTGACGGATAAGCTCTGCCAAAGCAATTTTTGTAAAATGTTCTAAATTTTGATGAAATGCCATCTGCTTGTCGTGCTCCCCGCATGTTGTTTCATGAATCCTTGCGCCGTGTTTATGAAAAATATCTTCAAACTGTCTTGCTATTTCGCCTGATTTTTCTGTATGTACAAATGCCACGTTTTGATTGTATAAGTCGGTTATTTTTGGCCCAAAAATGGTGTGCATCCCAAGAACTTCAATATCTTTTTTTACATTTTCAAACATTGTTTTAACTGCCTGAGTTTTTATTGAACAATTGTCCACAATCAGCTGTCCTTTCTTGAAATATGGAGAAATCTTTTTGATTACTTCTACTGTATTTGTGATTGGAACATTGACTATCACAACATCTGATTTTTTTACGCAGTTTTCATATGTAAGTGGAGTTTTTCTTCCGCTTATCAGCATATCATATCCAGATTTTTCAAAAAATTCCTTAAACCACCCCCCCATTTTTCCTGTTCCGCCGATTATTCCAATATCTTTTATTTGCGGTTCTATGAAAAGCTTTCTTGGATAAGAGCCAAGAATTTTTATGTCAATATAATCCCCCCCAAGCTTTTTTTTCATTTCTTTTAGGCAATTTTTAATCTTGCTGTCTTCGATATGGCCTTCAAGTTCAATAAAAAATCTGTAGCCTCCTCTTGTGTCAGGCCTGCTTTGAAAACTGGTCATGTTTATCCGATATTGCTTGCTTATTATTTTAGTCATATCATCAAGCAAGCCAATTCTGTCTTTATGAGGATAGACAACAATTGATGTTGCGTCTCTTCCTGTTTTTTCTGCAATATATCTTCCTAAAATTGCAAATTTTGTCTTGTTGTTCTTGACATTTCCAATATTTTTATCAAGAATTTCAAGATTGTATTTTCTCAGAGTTCTTTCATCTCCGATTGCAGCTGTATCTCTTATTTTTTGTTCAGCTATCTCTTTTATTGCCGCAGCAGTGCTTGGTTTTGCAGTTAATTCAGCGCCTTGGTGTTTTTCTTTTATATAGTTTGAACATTGTTTTAGCGCTTGGTCTTTTGAAATAATGCTTTTGATTTTTTCATGGCCAGGCAATACACCAATTGCATGCTGAATTGGGAGAATATTCATATCAACAATATTCACTTTCCCTTCATATTCCAAAAGAGCGCTTAGAGTTTCAGTAACAGGGCCTTCAATAATATTCTCTATAGGAACAATTCCCAAGTCTGTTTTTCTTACTATAGAATTGAAAACATCATCAATAGAAGGAAGAGGAATTCTTTTGCTGCTAGGATTATATCTGATTGCTGCCTGTTCTGTGTATGTTCCTTCTGGGCCTAAATAATATATGCTCTGAAGGCGTTTTGGATTAAATTTCATCTCGCTTTTAGAGAATATCTCTTTTTAAAATTTGTCATTTTTCTTTTGATTTTCTTGAGTGTAGGCAAACTTTAAAAATCTCGTTTAGCTGTTTTTTTCATCCCAGCGTAGCTCAAACTTTCCGTCGTAAAACAATGGATAGGAGCATCGGTGGAGCACTCGGCTGTAGCTTAAGAGCGTCGTGCAGACGTTCCTGTTTCAGGATAAGAAGGAAGCACGAATAGCTGAGAGTTAAAACCAAAAACTAACTCGGAACAAAAACCGGGGGGTTGCCGGTTCGAGTCCGGCCGCTGGGATATGCCCGGATAGTGTAGTGGCCTAGCACAGAACCCTGTCAAGGCTTTCTTGGGAAGAAACCCTGGAAAGAAAAAAGCAGATCGGTTCTAACCCGAGTTCGAATCTCGGTCCGGGCGTTTAATCTTAAGTTAACTATGAAAAAGCTGAAAATAACATATGTTTCCAAATCCAGAATTTATCCTTCCTTTGGAGATGCTAATGAAACACCTCCAAGAATAAGAATAAGAATAAGGAAAGATTTGCCGATAGCAGTCAAAAAATTTGTTCTTGAACATGAAAAATATCATATTAAAGATTATCAAAAATTAACAAAAGAAAATAAAAAATATTATTGGATTTGGGGAGAAATCAAAGCGAATTTTTTTGGAGCAATTAAACATCCTTTTGGGGCCCTCATTTGTTTTCTGATGAGTCTTAGCCCAGCAAGATTAAAGTTTTATTGGCAGAGAATAAAGAAAAGCAAATAATAATTAAAACACTATTTCTTCTCGCTTTTAATCAATTAACTGAAAAATGGATTCAAAAATGATGATTGGAAATCTGAAACTGGAAAATCCCTATTTTCTTGCTCCGATGGCAGGAGTGAATGATATAGCATTCAGGATTTTATGCAGGAAGGCAGGAGCAGGACTAGTTTATACAGGTATGATAAATCCGTTATCACCAATGAAATTGGATTTAGATGACAAGCCAGCAATACAGATATTTTCTGCAAATGAAAAAGGAATTAAAGAATTCATAACAAAACATGAGGAAGATGCTAAGCTATTTGATTTTAATCTTGGATGTTCTAAATCCCTGGCAAGACAGCATGGTTTTGGCGCATTTCTTCAGAATAAAAAAGAGAATATTGAAGGCATTTTGGGGGCTATGAGAGGTTCAACTAAAAAACCAATTACAATCAAATTAAGAAAATCAAATAAAATCTCAAAGACAATAAAGATTGCAGAGAAATATTGCGATGCAATATGCATTCATCCAAGAACAATTGCCCAAGGATATTCTGGAAAAGCAGGTGTAAGCTTTGCAGAGAAACTAAAAAAAGAAACTTCGCTTCCAATAATATATTCGGGTGATGTAAACGAGAAAAACGCTCCTGAACTTCTGAAAAAATTTGATTTTATTATGATTGGCAGAGAAGCAATGGGCTATCCGAACATTTTCGCGAAATTAACCGAGACGAATGAAGAATTTGGATTTAAGGATTATTTGGCATTGGCTGCGAAATATAAGATTGGGTTTGCGCAAATAAAATTCCAGGCGATACATTTTACAAAATTTATGATTGGCGGAAGCGAGCTAAGATTGAAATTATCAAAAACAAAGCGCCTGAAAGATATTGAAGGAATTTATAGAAAGATAGATTAAATAAAATAACTGCTGGTAATCGGCCTCACAATAGCTTTATAAATCAAAATTTAAGTAGATAAATATGGAAAATGACAGATTAAACAGCCGAGGCGGATTAAGAGGCCGATCTGGCGGTAGCCGGTTTGGCGGAGGAAGATCCGGAGGATTTGGTGGCGGAGGAAGAGGCGGATTCAGAGGAAGAGATTCTGGAGGATATGGAAGATCTGACAGATCTGAACGAAGACCTCTCGAAATGCATGACGCTACTTGCGCCAAATGCGGAAAACAATGCCAGGTTCCATTCAGGCCAACAGGAAACAAGCCTGTTTATTGCAGAGATTGTTTTAGTAAAACAGAAGGCTCAAGAGATAGGTCTGGCTCAAGAGACAGACAGAGATCTTCAGGAATGTCTTCAGAACAATTTGATCAAATTAATGAAAAACTTGATAAAATAATGAAATCTTTGAATATCAAGTAAATCAAGATATATTCTTATTCAACTTTAATTTTATTTTCTTGCCAGTCTTTTAATATTGACCTTGCGGTCTTGTCCTCATTGACTACTCCGCCCTTCTTGAGGAAATTTCTTTTTCTTCCTAATTGCTCTATTAATAAGTCATAGTCACCATTGGCTTCAATATTATAATATTTTTCAAAAACTCCAGGATATTTTTTCATTAATTCAAAAGCAATCATTTCTGGCTCCCGGACTTTGTTATAATCTTTTATGCCAATTCTTGCCTGTTTTATCAAATCTCTTCCATGGATATTTGCATCTTCTTTTAATGGAATCACTCCAGGAGCATCTAAAAGCAAAACATCTTTTGAAAGCCTTATTTTTTGCATATTTTTTGTAAATCCTGCTTCAGAAGAGATTTTTGCAGCTGGTTTTCCAACCAAACGGTTTATCACAGAGGATTTCCCAGTGTTTGGATATCCTATTATGCCCACCTGTTTTCTGTTATAACGATTTTTTACCCTGCTTGCCTCGATTTTTATCTTATCTCTTAAAATATTGCTTCCAATTCTCTCTTTGCACGAGATGAGCGCATAAGGATACAGATTTTCAGATTTAATAAGCCCCATAACTTTTTCAGCATCGGCCAAGTCTATCTTGTTTATGACATAAAGTATTTTTTTCCCTTTCTTTTTAATGTATTCTTCAATATCCTTATTTCTTGTTTCTTCGATAAATCTTGCATCTAAAATTTCAAGAACAACATCTGAAATGTCAATTACCGCTTTGACAATATCTGGATATTTTTTTCTTTGCTTGCTTATGTTGTCAAGACTGCTTCTTCTTTTCGCAAAAGTGGAATTTTTGAACATATTGCTATTAGAACTGCATTGTTTAAAAAGGTTTAATTGGATGAATTGGCATTTGGAAGCGTTTGGAATTCAAAGCGTAGATTTATATACGTCATTTTATAATTTAAATTATGGCCGCAACACCACCAAGCCCCAAAAAAAGAAGGATGGAGCCATATAATATGGACCAAGCCACTTATGACGAATTTGTTAAAATATGCAGCAGAAAGGGCTTTGCACCGCAAGTTATTCTAGAGCAGTTCATGAAGAAATATAATAAGACCGGGCAAATTTAAGAATTTTGAATTTCTTTTCGCGAAGTCTGGGCGCATCCTTATCACAATAATTTTTAAAAAACCGAATTTAGTTAAATCAAAATGGAAAAAACAATGGATACTCTGCTTAATGCTGAAGACGCAAAAAAATACATGGACAATTATATTGCAATGGATTCTCCAAAGAGCAAAAAAATCATTGCTTATGGCAAAAATCTTTCTAAGGTTTGTGAAGAGGTATTGAGCAAGGGCTACAAGGAAAGCGATTTTTTTATTTTCTATAATACCGACAAACCCTTTATTCTTGTCAAGCATCAGGACTTTTTTTGTTAAGGCATAAATTTAAAAAAAAGCAAGGATATTCTTTCATATGAAGCCTAAATATAAAAAAATAGATGAAGAAAAAGAGGAAAACGATGACGAAGATGAAGAATCTTTGATTCTCCCCGCGAGTTTGACAGCAAAAAAGAGCGAGGATTTTCCAAACTGGATGAGCCAGATTCTTCAGCTTGCAAGGATAATTGACAATAGATTTGCTGTAAAGAGCATGTTTGTCTGGATGCCTTATGGCTATGACATGATGCTCAGAATAAAGAATTTCTGGGATATTCAATTCAGGAAAAATGGAATAAAAGAAATGTATTTCCCATTGCTTGTTCCAATGAAATATGCCCAGCAAAATGACACCTGGTGGAACGGATTTAAGGAGCAGGGATTTTGGGCAGGGCAAAAAGACAAGACAGATTTTATTTTAAGGCCAACTGGCGAGCCGGTGATGTACCCAATGTTCTCATTATGGATTCGGGGAGCTTCTGACCTTCCATTAAGAATCTATGAAACAGTTTTTTCTTACAGATATGAAACAAAACAAACAAGGCCCCTTATCAGAGACAGGGAAATCGGCCCCTGGTATGAAATTCACACAGCACACGCGACAAAAGAAGATGCTGAAAAAGAAATTGAGCTTGCAAAAGTCATGAATGACTTGATCTGGGATTTTATTGCTGTTAAACCGCTCATGATAAAAAAGCCAAAATGGGAATGTTTCGCAGGAGCAGAAGGCGCTCTTGAATATTATACTTTAATGCCTAATGGAAGGGTTTTGGAAAACGGCTCTTTGAATAATCTGGGACAGGCATATGCAAAAAAATTCAATATAAAATTTAGAGATCATACTGGACAGGAAAAATATGTCTGGCAGACATGCACAGGCAATGGAGAAAGATATCTTGGCGCGACTTTAGCCCAGCATGGCGATGATTTCGGATTGGTTGTTGCCCCAAACATTGCGCCAATCCAGGTTTTGATAATTCCGATTTATAATAAGGAGAATAAGGAAAAAATTATTGACAAGGCAAGGAAAATAAAAAATATTTTGCATGAGTTTAGGGTTGAAATTGATGAGAAAGAAGAATCAATTGGAAGCAAATTTTACAATTCAGAGCTTAATGGAATTCCATTAAGGCTTGAGCTTGGGGAAAAAGAGCTTAATCAGAAAACAATAACTGCTTTTTTCAGAAATAGCAGGAAAAAAACAGCATTCAAAGAATCAGATTTGGTGAAAGAGGTGGATTTGTCATTGAAAAAAATCCAGCTAGAAATGCTTCAAAAATCAGCTGATGAATTAAAAGCTGCGGTTGTTGAAGTGAAAAACATGAAGGACATTTCAAAAATAGCTTCTGAAAGGAAAATCGCAAAAATTTACTGGTGCGAGGAAGCTGACTGCTATGACAAGATTTTGAAATCAAATGAGGGATTGGAATTAATCGGAAGCGACTTGAAAAAAGCGGAAGAAAGTTCATGCATTGCCTGCGGAAGGAAAACTTCAAATCAGGCTTATGTTGCAAGCTCTTATTAAAATGACAAGCAAAGTAAATGCATCACACATTCTTGTTAAAACAGAAGGAGAGGCTTTTTTGATTCTGAAACAGCTTCGTGAAGGCGCGAGCTTTGAAAAGCTGGCCCTTGAAAAATCTTTTTGCCCTTCGCGAAAAAAAGGCGGAAGCTTGGGCTGGTTTGGAAGAGGGCAAATGGTCAAGGAATTTGAAAATGCCTGTTTTTCAGGAAAAAAAGGCCAGATTATAGGGCCTGTAAAAACACAATTTGGTTATCATATTATCAGAATAGATGACACGCAATAACTTTCTAATAGCAAATATCTATTTTTGGACATAAAAGCTTAAATATATCCTTTGCTCTTTGAGATTAGCTAAGTAAAATGTCAAATCCAAGATGCCCCAAATGTCAAGGTCGGGGTTATGTTAAGGAGCCTGATGGAAGAGTTCATACATGTTGGGATTGTCTTAATGATGGCAGCCTTGATAATCATTCCAAGGATCTGAAAGATTCTGGAATAAAGGTATAGTTCTTTTTGTTACTATTGCAGTGTGGTTAAAAATAGAAAGATTTATAAATCGTCTTTTCTCTGAACTTTTAATTTAAAAATTTAAAATGGACGCAAGACAACGAGCAATTTTATATCAAGCAAAACAGGAAAAATTGAGAAAAGCAAAAGCATGTATAACAGACGAAGTGCTTTCAATTGTTGATTTAGGAGAGGAAAATAGCATGTTTAGAAATGCAGACTATTATGCACTTAGAAACTTAAGATCTGTTGATACAGACTCAGCCTATTTCAAACACTCAGCTGCAACTCTTCAAGATAATCCTTTTGTTGATTTAAAGATTAAAGAGGCTTTGAAAAAGGCAGTTAAATATCTTAATTAAACTTATTTTTTCTTTTTTTCTTTACCTTTTGATTTTTCTTTAAGAGCTATCCCTAGAATTATCCCTGCTGCAAGAATAGCTGCGCCAATTATGAGGCATATCATGAAATTCTTTTTCAAAATTTCGAATAATGAATTGAGTACTGGAGAAATCACTGTTTGTGATTCTGCAGGAACCTTTTGAAGAGCCAATTTTTTTATTGAAGGCATTCCAAAAGTAGCCAATCCTACGATTGTAGCTGAAATTCCAATTCCTTTCAACGATGCTGAGAAAGGTTTGAACAATAAAAGCAAAATGCAGATAACAATTAATGCAATCAGGGAATAAATAGTGTATTTTGCAAAAGAATCATTCGCTGTTTTTGACATTAATACAAAAGGACCTCCGGCAAATGAAGCTGTCTGATTCTGCCTGAAACATTGGATAATATCTGTGCAGTTGTAATTATAATAATACATTTTATCAAAAATCTGGCCATACATATATGTCTTGAATTGCTCTGCGCTTTGCAAGTTTTGTATTTCAGCGCAGTTAAGTGTTATTGGCATATCCTGAGAAGGAAGCTCTATTGTCTCCTGTCCAGTGCATGCAAAAGCAGCCATTTCCTTGAAGCTTGAAAAGTTTTCCTCGCCAATAGACATGTTGCTTCCTACACTACTGCTAAGAATATCCACCATTTGAGGCTTGATTGAATCATGATTTGTGAATTGTGAAAGGCTTAATGACATAATGAGAAGAATAATACATACACCTAACAAAAATCCAAGAATTCCCTTTGCAAGCCCTTTGAAAAATCCCGCTACGCTCATTTTGCTCTTTTTTAATTTAAAATCTTAAAGAATATGAGATTTAAAAATGTTGTTTGTATCTAATAACTTGTTTGGGAATTATGAGAATTGATGAACCTAAGTGGGAAATAGCATTAGAAAAGAAGAAGAGAACTAAAGATTTAAAATAAGCTGAGCTTAGAAAATATCATGAAAGAAAAAATTAAAAAAAAGATTTTGGTAACCGCGGCACTGCCATATATAAATAATTTACCGCATCTTGGCCACATAGTTGGCTCGCATTTGCCTGCAGATATCTTTGCAAGATATCAGCGTCTTAAGGGGAATGAGGTGTTATTTATAGGTGGATCTGATGAAAACGGAACTCCTTCAGAAGTTGTGGCAGAAAGCATAGGTGTGCCCATAGAGAAATTTTGCGATAAACTTCATGAAGAGCATAAAAAAATCTATGATTGGTTTAATATTTCGTATGATTTATTTTCTAGAACAAGCAAAAAGATTCATCACGCTACAGCTCAAGAATTCTTTTTAGACATTTTAAAAAACAAATATATAGAAGAAGGCGAAGTTGAAATGTACTATTGTCCGTTTGATAGGAGATTTCTGCCAGAAAGATATGTAGAAGGAACATGCGCTAATTGTGGTTATGAAAACGCTTATGGCGACCAATGTGAAAAATGCGCTTCAATTCTTGATGTGAATACCCTTAAAAACGCGCATTGCAAAATCTGCGGAAAAGTTCCTGAAATAAAAACAGCCAAGCATTTATTCTTTAGATTAGATAAATTTTCTGCCAAATTAAATGATTGGCTGAAAAATAATGAAAAAATAAGGTCTCAAGTAAAGGATCTTGCATTTGGATGGATTAAAGAAGGATTAAAAAAAAGATGCATAACGCGCGATCTAAAACATGGCGTAAAAGTGCCTTTGAAGGGTTATGAAGACAAAGTTCTTTATGTATGGTTCGAAGCTCCTATCAGTTATATCTCTTTCGCAAAAGAAGCAACAGAAAAATGGCGAGACTTCTGGCAAAAAAAAGACGGCGAGATATATCATTTTCTTGGAAAAGATAATATTCCTTTTCATGCAGTATTTTGGCCTGCAATGCTAATGGCAAACGGCAAATTTAATTTGCCGACAAACGTGGTTGGCTTGCAATATCTTAATTATGAGGGGCAAAAATTCTCCAAAAGCAAAAAACTAGGAATTTTCTGCGAACAGCTTCCAAAAACTGGAATAAATGTAGATCTATTAAGAGGATATTTAACTTACTTGATTCCTGAAACAAGCGATACTGAATTTAAATGGAAAGATTTTCAACTCAGAGCTAACAATGGAATAATCGGCAACTATGCCAATTTTGTCAATAGAACCTTAAGTTTTGTTTATAATAAACTTGAAGGCAATATAAAAAAACCGAAAGATTCTGAACTTTCATCTCTTGACAAAAATTTAATAAACACCATAAAAGAAAAAACACAAGTTATTGAAAATTATTTAGAAAAAGCTGAAATTAGAAAGGCGTTCTCAGAGATAATTGCCCTTTCAAATGAAGGAAATAAATATATTGATTATAGTGCACCATGGAAATTGGTAAATGAAGACAAAGAAAAAGCAAGGAAAGTACTATATTTATGCACTAATCTGTGCAGGACC
>PEVX01000004.1 GCA_002780285.1 Candidatus Pacearchaeota archaeon CG06_land_8_20_14_3_00_35_12 | reverse complement strand
CTACAAAAAGGCTCAAGATAACCCCAAGAAAAAGCCCATGCGGAAATGGAAAGGCGACTTTTGACAGGTGGGAAATGAGAATTCATAAAAGAGTTATTGACATGTCAATGAACGAGCGTGTTCTTCACGGAATTATAAGAAGCGCCATCCCAAGAAATGTAAACATTGAAATTGCAATGGTCGATTGACTTTTTTTCTAAAATGCTTCAAAACCAAAACTTCAACCCTTTTGAACAATATGCAGATTTCGGAATTTTGAGATATCTTTCTGTATGCAAAGAAAATAAAGCTATGGAATTTTCTCTCTTTGTGCATTTTTGCCTGAGGTCATCTGTTTCTGAAGAAAAATTTGAAAGCGGTTTGAACAATCTGCTTTATCATAGTCTTGTTAAAAGAGAAGCCAGAAAAATTGAAGCAAAAATACCAGATGTATTAAAAAATGCCGATGAAAAAATTTTCTCTCTTTGTGCCCTGACATCTGAAGGAAAAACTTTTTATTCTCTTTTGAAAAAGAATTTTGGGAATTAAAATGAAAGAGGTGAAAAAATCAGAAAAAAAAGGAACACTGCCTCACTGCCCGATTATGCTATCTTGGCCTGCATGTCTAAAATTGATTCTGCTTTGATTCTAGAATCAGATATAGTGAAGTCATTGGAAAATATTTTTCCAGAAGAGATTGTGCTGAAAACTTTAAGTGGGCTGGCCAATCAGGATTTTATAGAGATAAGCGAAAAAGATAAAAAAAGATATTATGCGCTTATTGAAAAAGGCAAGAATTTCTATTCTGTTCTGAAGAGTGTTTACAATATTAAATAAATAATGGTTGACTGAACTTTAATTTAATTAACTATTTTTTCTAAGGGAAAATCTTTTAAACTGACTTTTGCAAGCCATTCAATGAAAAAATCAAAAAATCTTGAAATAAATGTTGGGGATAATGAGAAGATAACTGTCAAGCCAGAAGATACTAAAGGAGATTTTATTCTTATCAGTCCTCTCAGCAGATTTTTGGGCGGGCAGGATCAATACCTCTCGCATTATTTTTATAATGTTGATAACAGGCCTATTTTAACAAATGGCTTAAGAATCAAGAATGATTCTCCTTGTGATTATCATCAATGGCAAATTCACAAAGATGATGTGAATGAATTTATCAGGCGCTACAGGTCCTTGCCATCTCGTCAACAGCACTGCTAATTCTCTTCAGAAATCTTTTTAAGTTATTTTTCTCTTTGATTAGTATGATAATCTTAGGCATTGAAAGCACAGCGCACACATTTGGAATTGCAATTCTTGATGAAAAAGGAAAAGTATATTGCAATATTAAGGATACTTACACGACTGAAAAAGGTGGAATAATTCCTTTGGAGGCTGCAAAGCATCATGAGCGCTTGAAGTATGAAATGCTTGAAGAAGCTTTGAAAGTTTCTGAATTGGAATTGAAAAATATCGATTTGATTTCTGTTTCCCAGGGCCCTGGGCTTGCGCCGTGTTTGCTGCAGGGGATGCATTTTGCAAAAGAAATTTCAAAGAAAACCAATAAAGAAATTGTTGGAGTAAATCACTGCATAGCTCATTTGGAAATAGGAAAATTAAAGACCAAGGCGAAAGATCCTGTGCTGCTTTACTGCTCAGGAGCTAACACACAGATAATTGCATATGCTGCTGGCAAGTATAGGATATTTGGAGAGACTCTTGACATGGGGATTGGAAATTTTATTGATTCTTTTGCAAGGCATGTTGGCCTTGGATTTCCAGGCGGCCCTAAGATTGCAGAGCTTGCTCGCAAAGCAAGCGAAAAAGATTTTGTTGAGCTGCCTTACTCAATAAAAGGAATGGATGTTTCTTTTTCAGGAATTTTGACTAATTTAAGGCAAAAATTTGATTCTGGCAAGTATAAATTGGAAAGTTTATCATACTCTCTGCAAGAGACAGCATTTCCAATGCTGATTGAAGCAGCAGAAAGAGCAATGGCTCATTTAAGAAAAAAAGAATTATTGCTTGGCGGAGGAGTTGCATGCAATACGCGATTGCAGGAAATGGCAAAGATAATGTGCAAGGAAAGAGGCGCGAAGGACTTTTGTCCTGAAGCGCAATTTTTAGTGGATAATGCAGCAATGATTGCGTGGCAGGGATTTTTGCAGAAAAAAGATGCAGTCAAACCGCATACAGAAGAGTTTTCTAAACTTGATATAAAACCTTATCAAAGAACAGATGATGTTGAAGTGACTTGGAAATAATTATTTTTTCTTTTCTCCGCCAAGATAATATGATATTTTTGGCAGGCCCCAGTTTGGGATGAAATGAAATAATGAAACATATTGCCTGCTTGGCTCGTAATTTCCTGATTTGATTGCGTCATAAATAGAGTTTACGAATTTTTTGCAGGATGTTGTATTGATGTCGGTTGATGGAATTGCGATGAACGCTTTTCCGAGCTCTTCATCAGCATTTTGCGTTACAAAATGAATGTCGCTTGTTGGAACAATTCTTATCTGAATGCCTTCTTGCTTGAGCTTTTCAGCAAGCATTTCAAGCTTTTTGTTTGAATCTCCATAATCCCCTAATCCAAAAAAGCGCATTGCGTTTCTTACGTCAGGCAGGCAGTATGCATTCCATTCTGCCGGCAGGTTTTCTTTGTATTTTCTGAGAATTTCTTCAATTTCTTTTCCTTTTTCAGAGCCTGGCTGAACATCACGAAAATTATGCTGCGGGTCTGAAAATGCATGGTCTAATATCGGCATGCCGTCATGCGCCCAGATATCATCAAGGCTGTCTTCAAGGCATTCTCTATGTTTTATTTTTTCCGAATCAACCCCAATAGAAAGCAGATGAAATTCCTGATCCTTGCCCCTGCAGTTTATTCCAACCTCATGGCCTAAAATGAAATAAATCTCTTTGTTTGTTGTTTTGTTTCTGAATTTTATAAGATTATCATCAATTCCAATTTCATAAGCTTCTCTCAGCTCTGGATTCTGCAGTTGATTCAGAAAGCTTAATTCCATGTGGGCATCATCCCATCCATAATTCAGAGGAGCAATGCATTCGAGGTTTTTTCTCTCCATTGTCCTGAGAACTTTCAATACTTTTGTGATCTTTGAAAAATGATCCTGCAAATCTACGCAGAAATAACCCTCGTTCTTTAGTAATTTTTCTGCTTCTTTTTGTTCCATTTTATTTTTTATTGTTGCTGCGGTAGTTAATGCCACAAGGGGTGTTATGATTGCTGCGAGCAAGAGTTGTTTCCATTTTTTCATTATTTCTGATTAGCTGGCTGTCTTTTAAAAGTTTCTTTTTTCAAATTTCCTCGAAACCTTTTTAAACCATCTTTCCGATAAATATTTTATAATAAATCCAAATGACCGAAAAATGATGAGGGAGGAAAAATGGATTCTTACGAAATAGTTGAAACCGCAAAAAAAACTGGAAAGATTGACAAAGGCGTAAACGAAGTTACAAAATCAATCGAGCGAGGAAACGCTAAACTTGTTGTTTATGCAGAAGATGTCAATCCAAAGGAAATTGTTCAGCATTTGCCTATACTCTGCAAGGAAAAAGGAATTCCCTGTGTTGCAGTAGATAGCAAGCAAAAGTTAGGCGTTGCTGCAGGAATTAACGTTGGAACATCTGCCATAGCTGTTATTGAAGCAGGCAAGGCAGATTTAAGTGAATTTGGCGGCGAAACAAAAAAATCAAGAAAATAAACTGATTATTGATTTTAAATTAGAATAGAATAAAACCTTAATGAATATAAACAAAATAAAATGGGCGAAAAAGGACAAAGAGTAAAAGACCAGACAAAGCAAGGCGAAACAATGAAGATAGAAAAGACTGCCCGCATAGCCGTGCCTGCTGTTGTAGAAGAAATAGTTGGAAGGACAGGATTCAGAGGTGAGATTACTCAAGTCAAAGCTCATATTTTACAAGGATCTGAACAAGGCAAAAGCATAAGAAGAAATGTCAAAGGCCCTGTACGATTAAAAGATATTTTAATGCTAAGAGAAACCGTAATTGAAGCAAGAAGATTAAGAACCAAGGTCATGAAAGGAGCGTTCACGTAAAATGTCAAAATGCACTTACTGCGGAAAAACAATCTTGCTCAGCAGAGGAGTTACTTTTGTTACTAAGGATGCAAGAATTTTATATTTCTGCTGCCACAAATGCAGGATGAACTTCTTTCAAGGAAGAAAGAAGAAAAAATGGGCTTTGAAATTGAAGTCAGAGACAAAATCTGCGCCAGCTGTAAATCCTGCAGAAAAGACTGAAAAGAGTGAAGCCAAGTAAAAAGTAAAAGCTATTTTTCTTTACACATATGCTTTTAAATTAATTCTTGTTATTTTTATATCTATTGTATTAAAATGACAAAGAGTGACGGCTTAATTGAAATTTTGAAAGAGCCAAGGGCTAAAAACAAGGAGATTGCTATTGTTGGGCATCAGAATGCATGCCCTGATGAAATGGCATCTATGCTTCTTTTTGAAAAAATCGCAGAATCTCAGGGAATAAATCCCGCGAGCCTGAAATTTTATACAGCTATGCGCGGAAAGCAGTATAATTCATCAATGGCTGTTCTTGCAGCAACAAAACTTGAATTGAAAGATCCTTCTGAAATAAAAGAAGAATATGTTGTTGTTTTGGACACAACATCAAGAAGATATGCCTGCCTGCCAAAGCATGTGAAGGATAATGTGATTGCTGTTGTTGAGTCAAGCGCAGCGCCTTATGCTGACACTGAAAAAAAAGATTCAAATGATTCAGATGTTCTTGCAGTAATTGACCATCATGCCGCAGCTCCTGGAGATGATTTTATTCATGGAAAATTTGAAGACATAAGAAAAACAGCTTCCTGCGCTTCAATTTTGTATGAATACTTGACAAGCCCTTCAATTAATTGGAAGATTGACAAGAAAGATGAGCTTGAGAGGAAGCTTGCGACTGCAATGGTTTTCGGCTTGTTTGTTGACACAGGAAATCCTGCTGGATTAACACGGCTGAACCTGCCGTCAGAAGACTGGAAAATGCTGAATGATGTGAGAGAAATATATGATGCTGAATTTATTGCAAATGTTGGAAAAAAAGATTATGACATTTCTCTATACATGAAATTAAGAGATGGCGATCTTTTATCTCTGTGCGATGGAAGGCATCAGGTTTTGCTTTATCCGAAAGCAGAAGATGACATAACTTTGTCGCAAATGGCAAATGTCGCGACATGGTTTGGAGGGCTTGACACTTTCATGCTCCTCGCGCCTCTCTCAAAAGAGATTGATGGCAAAAAATATTCCTTGAAAGGAAGAAGTTTGAGCCAGCAGATAAGCATAGTTAACTTGATGAATTCTGTTTTTCCAAATGATACTTGAGCCATACGCGGAAGAAGAGAAATGGGCGGCGGATATATTTCAAATACCCCCCAGATTTACGAGATAACAGAGAGAGTTCAGGATTTTGACAGAAAAATTGGATTTAAAAAATGATAAATGTCTGGCTGAAAAATTTTACAGATAAAAACTTTAAGCCTACTGAAGAAGGCTGGAAAAAAGCATTGAAAAAATTTCTTCCGAATTACAAGCTTGATTCTAAATTTTTTTCTGAAAATGGAAAGCTTAGAAAAGATTTGACAGAAGCGCAGTTTGAAGAATGGCAAAATTATTGGTTTGAAAATCTAATAGGATGCAAGGATTTTGCCTGCGTTCACGATTCAGAGACTTGCGGTATTGCGCGCATGTGCGGCGATTGTTCAATCTATAGAACATACAAGAACGGCACTTTTTATTCTGACGGCAAGACTGTGACAGATTGGTGCGACCAGGTAAATCATCTGAGCTTTGACAAGAAAACAGGAAAATGGAGTTTGGGATTGAAAGATTGGGAAAAAGAATTTCCTAAAAAAAGCGTGCTATGAATGCACCGGAAGAAGTGGCTTGGATTCTGTTGATGAAAAAGAATTTGCCGCTAAGGTTATAAGCAGCGAGCTTGACAAAGCATTCCGCTCAAGGCAAGAATTCATCTGCCCTGATTTGAAAAAAGTGCTTGAGGAATACAAGCATGTGAGAGGCAGCAAAAATAACAGACAGTATGAAATGTGCGGTTCATGGTGCAAGGAATATAATGACTTTTATGAAAAACAGGGATTTATTGTTGACAGGTGGAATGAAAGATATGGTGATGATAAAGGCGCAAGAACTCTTCTTTTCAGCGTAGGAGAAAAGAATTTTCTGGAATTCAGAAAAGCTATAGACTCAGGAGAATTCTATAAAACCATCATGGAATTCTCTGCAAAAATACATTTGCCTAAAGGGGTAAGAGATAAGCTAGACAAGGTTTTAGAGGAAAGGGGCCTGAAAAAATAAAAAATTACTGTTTATTTTGTTCTGATTTTATGATATTAATTTGCGCTGCAAATATTTTGGCTGCTTCAGCAATTCTGTTAATTTCTGTTTCCTCTAATCTTGGCGCAATTGTCCAGGCATAATCAATGTTTATCTCTGAATTCAGAAAATAATTGCTGTTATTAGAAGAACTGCTTATTTTTCCATCTGATTCTATGGATGAAATTGCGAAATCAATTCCCTCAAGCAAATAATCAAGCCTGTCGCTTTTTTCATCATCGCAATTGCATTTGAACCAGTAGTTCTTTATAATTTCAGGAAATTGCCTGAAAGTTCTGTAAACTGCGGTTTTAAGCTCTTCATCATTCACAGGAAGAACATTTGTTATATTCCTCTTTTTATAATGATACAGAACTGCCTCAAGATATTCCTCGCTTGTAAGTCCATCAATCTCCATTTTTATGCCTGTTTTAACGTATTTAAAAAGGTTTTGCTAAAGGTTTGACATAACCTTTATTAAGCATTTTTTCTTTTAGGAATTTATGTTAGATATATTGAGGATTAAACATGACACAAATAAGACAGCCAATTGTGACTATTGCAGGACATGTCGACCATGGCAAGACAACAATACTGGACAGCATACGAAGCACTTTTGTTGCTAAAAAAGAGGCTGGCGGAATAACCCAAAAAATATCATTCACTATTTTTCCTTCTGAGATTTTGAGCAAAAAATGCTCTTCATTGCTTTCAGAGTATGGAATTAAGCTTGAAATTCCAGGATTTCTTTTTATTGACACTCCTGGGCATGCTGCTTTTTCAAATCTAAGAAGAAGAGGCGGAGCGCTTGCTGATTTGGCGATTCTTGTTGTTGACATAAATGAAGGCCTGATGCCCCAGACAATAGAATGCATTGAAATCCTTAAAGAAAATAAAACCCCTTTTATTGTTGCTCTTAACAAGATTGACGCGATTTCAGGCTGGGTCAAGAGAAGCGAGAGAATAAAAGAAAGCATTGAGCAGCAGTCTGAATTTGTAAAAACAAATTTTGAAGACAAGCTGTATAAAAATATCGCTGCTTTTTCTTCCCATGGCTTTGATTCAGACCTTTTTTTCAGGGTTACTGATTTTACAAAACAGCTAGCATTGATTCCCTGCTCAGGAAAAACAGGCGAGGGAATTCCAGAACTGCTCATGATGCTTGCAGGATTATCACAAAGATTTTTGGAAAAACAGCTTCAGGTTCACAAAGAAGCAAGAGGAACTATTCTTGAGGTTAAACGCGAGAAAATAATTATTTGCGAGGCAATTCTTTATGACGGCTCTTTGTCAGAGCATGATGAAATTGCGATTGCAGGGCTTGACAAGCCAACTATCACAAAAATTAGAGCGCTCTTTGAAGCCCTGCCTATCCAGGGATTCAAGAACGCAAAAAAAGTAAATGCCTCTGCAGGAGTTCAGATGTATCTGCAACAGGCAGATGTTCTTCCAGGAATGCCTTTTGTGGTTATTCCAAAAGGCGCGAAGGAAAAAGAAATAGAAAAATTAAAAGCAGAGATACAAAGAGAGGTTTCAGAGACAATAAAAACAGACAAGCAGGGAATTGTGATAAAAGCAGAAAGCCTTAGCTCTCTTGAAGCACTGATTGTTTTGCTCAGGAAATCAGGAATTAAAATAAGCAAAGCAGGAATCGGAGACATAAGCAAGACAGATTTGATTTCTGCATCTTCTAATCTGAAAGAGCATCTTCTTGACTCTGTTGTTCTTGGATTTAATGTTCCGCTTTCAGAAGAAGCAAAAACTCTGAAACAGGAGATGAAAGAAGGAGAGAAAATAAAAGTCATCAGTCATGATGTTGTTTATCATATAATTGAAGAGCTTGAGAAATGGAGAATTTCCCGGGCAAAAGAAATTGAAAGAGAGGCAATTGCAGGTTTAACGTTACCATGCAAAGTCAAAGTTTTAAGATATATTTTCCATCAGAGCAAGCCTGCAATCTTTGGAGTCAGGGTTGAGGCAGGAATTCTAAAATCAGGAATTCATTTAATGAATGCTTCTGGCAAATCTATTGACAAGATAAAAGCAATTCAAGAGCAGAACAAAAGCGTTGAAAGCGCTGCAAAAGGAAAGGAAGTAGCTATTTCACTTCCAAATACAACCTATGGAAGGCAGGTCCGCGAGGATGACATGCTTTACAGCGAAATACACGAGGATGTATTCCAAAAATTAAAGGAAAACAAAAGGTTTTTAAGTCATGATGAAATTTCAGTATTGCAAGAAATTGCTGAAATAAAAAGAAAAGAAAAACCGACGTGGGGAATTTAATTTTTAAAAAACAAAACAAAATGACTGAAAACTTAACAAATAAAATTGGAGAGAAAAAGAGTATTGGTTGCTCTCAAGAAAAGAAAGACAGAGGTTATTCAGCTACTGCAAATGTTGAAGAAAAAGCAGGATCTGGATTTATTTCGTATATTGAAAAAAGAATCCCGACTGTAAAAGATTTTTGTCTTGCATTAGCAGAAATAATCAGCTTTCCGATTGTTTATGCAGGCGAATGGTATGTAAATCAGTATAAAAAAATTGTAGTATAATTATAAAAAACAATAAATAAAAATGGCATTTAAATTTGAAATTGGAGACAAGGGAAAAACATATCACTACGAAGGCGAGTCAGAAAGCATTCTTGGAATGAAAGTCGGGGACAAAATCCAGGGCCAGCTGATTGGCGGGCAGTTTATTGGATATGAATTTGAAATAACAGGAGCTTCTGACAAAGCAGGATTTCCAATAAAAAAAGATGTTGAAGGCTCAATGCACAAAAGAGTTGCATTGTCTTATGGCGTTGGAATGAGAACAACAAAGCCAAAAAATGTCAAGCTTAAAAAAACAGTTCATGGAAACACTATTTCTGAGGACATTATCCAGATAAACCTGAAAGTTGTCAAAGAAGGAGCTAAGAAAATGGCTGAAATTTTTCCAAAGACCGAAAAAGCTCCTGAAGCCGCGGCTTAATAAGGTTTAAAAAATCTCTTTTTCTTTGGTATTTATCAATAAAATTATGGCCATAACAAAACAACCTGTATTGAACATTGGATTAGCCGGGCATGTTGACCACGGAAAAACAACTTTGCTCTGGCAGCTTACTGGAAAATGGTCAGACACTCATTCAGAGGAATTGAAAAGAGGAATCACAATAAAATTAGGATATGCAGACGCGATTATCAAAAGATGTGTGGACTGCGGAATTTTAACTTCTAAGGATAAATGCAAGTGTGGCGGCAAAGCAGAGCCTGTGAAATATGTAAGCTTTGTCGATGTTCCAGGCCATGAAATGCTGATGGCGACAATGCTCTCAGGAGCTGCAATCATAGATGCCGCGCTTCTTGTAATTGCTGCGAATGAAGGAATAAAACCCCAGACAAAAGAGCATTTGGCTGCCTTGGATGCAAAAGGCATCAAGGAAATAATTATTGTCCAGAATAAAATTGATTTGGTAAGCAAGGAGCAGGCGCTTAAAAATTACAATGACATTAAAAATTTTGTAAAAGGCTCTGTTGCAGAGAATTCTCCAATAATCCCGATTTCAGCCCAGCAGGGCGCGAACATGGAAATATTGCTTGAAGCAATTGACAAGATACCTATTCCTAAACGAGATGTTGAGAGCAAGCCATTATTTTTTATTGCAAGAAGCTTTGACACAAACAGGCCAGGAACTTCTGCTGATGACATTATCGGAGGAGTTTTGGGCGGAGTCTTGAAACAAGGCAGGCTGAAAGTCGGGGATGTCATTGAAATAAAGCCAGGAATGGTTGTGAAAAAACATAATATCACTGAATACGTTACTGTAAAAACAAAAATTGCTGCAATGCAGACAGGAAACAACAAAATTGAAGAAGCAGAGCCTTCAGGGAGCCTTGCAATCCAGACAGAATTAGATCCAGGCCTTACAAAAGCAGACAGTCTTTCAGGTTGTGTTGCTGCCTTGCAAGGAACTTTGCCTGAAATAACAAAAAATGCAAAATTAAAAGTGAGTTTGTTCAAGGAAATTCTAGGGCTTGACAAGGCAGAAACAGTGACTCCAATAAAAATGAATGAGCCTTTGCTTCTAAGCATAAATACAGCAATAACAGTAGGCATTGTAACAAAAATAAAAGGAAATGAAATTGAGCTTGGGCTGAAAATCCCGATAATTCCTTTGAAAGGAAGCAAGGCTGGAATAGGAAGAAACCTTGCAGGCCACTGGAGGCTTATTGGATGGGGCGAAATCATTTAGTTTACTCTCTATAGATTTAAAATCCAAACTAAATGATTGAGCAGAAATAATCTAATTTAGTATCAGAATAAAATGTTAAAGCGCGCAGGCTAACGTCATTTTGCGCACTGAGAAAGATAAAAAACCAGTACTAAAAAATCTACACCAAAAATGAGCTATACAATATCAGTCGGCTTTCCGAAAAAGCCTGACAAACTTGTGAAATTCCTGGCTGCCGAGGGATTCAAGCACGGCAAATTCTTGGATGATGATACTTTCACTTTTTTCAACAAGAAAAAATCTGCAAGAAAAATTCTTTTGATTTACACAGAAAATATCCTTCCTGCAGAGCCTATGCTTGAGTACTGCAAAAGCCTTGAAGCAAAAGCGATAATATCCGCGCCTGCATTCAGAAATGAATTTGACATTGAGAAGCAGGAAAAAATCGCAAAGCTTTTGAAAGAAAAATATAAAGCTTTTCTTTATAGTCCGACCATGGGATTGCCTTATGCCTGCGCGTGATGTTAGTATTTTAGCAAAATTTATTCTAATTTGATGGCACCGCAGAGGGTTTGTTTTGTCCTGTCAATGAGGATAGTGTTTAACCCGATTTCTTTTGCAGGGATTATATCCATGTCTTTTCTGTCTCCAACCATGAGTGCTTCTTCTGGCCTTACTCCAAGCAGCGCGAGATCATGCCTGAAAATCTGATGCCCTGGCTTTGCATATTCTATTTCAGAAGAAATAGAAACAGCATCAAAATTTTTGATAAAATGCTTGAGCTCTTTTCTCACTCTCTCTGCAGTGATCTTGTAAAGATTTGAGACAATGCCCAATGAATATCCTTTATTTTTTAATTTTTGAATGAATTCCTCTGAATCATAAAAAAGATGAATTCCTGTGGAATTCAGCTTTTGGTTGAATCTTTTTCTTTGTTCAGCAGGCATCTTGACATCTTCAGAGCTTTTTATGAGCAGCTCATCATGATGCTTTCCTGCATATTTTTCTGCATCAGCGCCATTTCCATTATAATAAATCAAAGTATCTCCTAAATCAAAGAGATATGCTTTTATTTTTTCCATTTTGAGAGGGGCAGAAATCAGTTTATAAATTTTATCAATAGAGTTACTTTTAGATTATCTCGGTGAGCCTGACAATCTTGAAATCCTCTGGCTTTGTTTTTCCGAATCTTTTGCGCTCTTCTGGAGATTGGTCTTCATTGCTGTAATAAACAAGCCATTTTCTGAATTCTTTTATGTCTTGTTTTGAGGTGAAGAAAACATTTTTTCCTTTATAATACGGATTTATGCTTGCATCATATTCCCAGCCCCTGTGCTGTTCATTATAAGTGAAAAAGCAATAATTATTGTGGATGTTATAGGAAAGTTTTTGCTCGCTGATTAATTCTAATAAAAGTTTTGGCCTGTTTTTTTCACCTAAATCTTTTGCAATTTCTTTAAAGGCATCCTTTTGATTTTTCATTTTATTAATTTTTTATCTCAAGAAAATTTTTAAGATTTGGTTCGAGATATATGAGTTCTTGATAGGTAGATATTGGTTTGCAGGTTAATTTTTTATCTTTATATTCGTCTTTTATTCTTACCAAGACTCCCTCTAAAACTTCTTTTTTAGTTTTGTTGCCTTCTTTTGCAGTCATTTCCAAATTTCCATGCTCTAATTCTCCTCTTTTCCAAAGCCAGAATCCCTCGATTTCAGGCTTGTGGCTGTCAATATGCAGATTTCCGTCATTATCCTTGCATGGAATGTCAATCGGATAATCCTGTTCAAGAGTGTATTCCTGGTCAGTGCCGATTGCTCCTTGCGGGTCAAGCAATCCAATTTTTCCTTTGGAATTATTTAATAAAAAATGAAACAATTCTTTTGTAAGCCCGTACATTTTAATTATTCAGATTTAATAACTAAGATTTAATGGCTTAAAAAAGATTATTGCAGAAGAGAATAATCAATAGGACAAAAAGAGTATTTCTACTTTTGACATTTTCTCATAGAACTCGAGGTCAGGGAATCTTTCTTTTGTTTTAAAAACAATGAGCCCAAGCCCTTCCCAAAACAAGAACCATCCTCCTGGCTCAAGCAGGATGACTAGAAAATTTATCAGAAGGCTTTTGTCTTCATATCTGAACAGGATGAATGTTGCGAGAAACATAAGCAAAACTCCAAAAAGAATGA
>PEVX01000016.1:14454-16361 GCA_002780285.1 Candidatus Pacearchaeota archaeon CG06_land_8_20_14_3_00_35_12 | reverse complement strand
CGCATTTTTTGCATTTCAAAAACACATTGTCAATCCATGGCCTATGAATTTCTTTCAATTCCTTGATTCCTTTTATTGCTTTTTCTTTTAATTCTTCAAGACTTCCAATCACTTCTAATTCTCCGCAAGAACATTCCCAGATAGGCAATGGCAGGCCATAATATCTTTTTCTGGAGATTAGCCAGTCAGACATATTATCAAACCATTCACTCTGTCTTTTTCTGCCATATTCTGGAAACCACATAATTTTTTCATTTTCTAATTTTAATTTTTCTCTTATCTCGTCAGCTTTGATATACCATTCATCAACAAGTCTGAATACAAGCTCTTCCCCGCATCTGAAACAATGAGGATATCTGTGCTTGTACGGCTCTATTTTGTAAACAAAACCTTTTTCTTCAAGGTCTTTCAAAACAAGTTTGTTCACTTCAGAATATTTTTTTCCGCTGAAATTTTCCCAGTCATTATAATAAAAGCCAGCCTCATTTAAAGGCGATATTGCCGGAAGATTTTCTCTTTTGCCCAAATCATAATCCTCTGCTCCGCATCCAGGCGCGATATGAACAATTCCTGTTCCTTCTTCTGCAGATGCAAGCTCCCATGAAACAACCTTGTGGGGGGAATTTTTTTGCTCTGGAAAAAAAGCATATGGCATTTCATATTTCAGCCCGACAAGCTGTTTTCCTGTTTTTTTCTCAATAATTTTGAATTTTCCTTTAAGAATTTTTTCTGTCTGACTTTCGACAATCCAATATTTTTTTCCTTCATTTTCAGCCTTGACATAATTTAATTTTGAATTTACAGCCAAAGCGACATTTGCAGGAACTGTCCAAGGAGTTGTCGTGAATATCAGGAAATATTCGTCTTTCTTTCCTTTCACAGGAAAACGCATGAAAAGAGCTACGTGAGTCACTTCTTTGTATCCTTCTGTTATTATATCGTGCTTTGAACTTGCAGTTCCGCATCTTGGGCACCATGGAACAGCATCTTTTCCCTTGTAAAGCCAGCCTTTTTCAAAATATTTCTTTAAAAGAAACCAATTATGGAGATTATTTTCATCAGTATTTGTAAAATATGAATTATCCCAATCCATCCATTGGCCAAGCCTTATTGAATCTGCAGTTATTAATTTTGCAAATCTTTGAACTCGCGCCTTGCAGGCATCAACATATTTTTCAATTCCATACTTTTCAATATCTTCTTTTGTTTTCAAGCCTAAGTCTTTTTCCTCTTCTCTTTCTATCCAAAGACCTTGGGCATCAAATCCATTTTGAAATCTCTGGTCAAAACCCCGCATTGCCTTGAATCTTTGAAAAACATCTTTGTAAGTTCTGCCCCAAGCATGATGAATGCCCATAGGATTGTTTGCTGTTATCGGACCATCTACAAAAGACCATTTTTTCTTTCCACTGATTTGTTCTCTAAGCTTCTCAAATATCCGGCGTTCTTGCCAGAACTTCAAAATTATTTGTTCTTCTACAGCAAAATTGTGCATTTTAATTCAAGTCCTCGTAAAGAATCGGCATTGAATATATTTAAACTTATTTCCTATTTAGGATTTGTAGAATTATTTGAATTATTCTCGGTTCCTGTTGAATTTTTCTCAGGCAGCCATTCAAGTTTAACAGCAGAGGCAGTTAAATGAATTGTATTGTTTCCCAATTGCCCAAGCCATGAACTGAATGATTTAAAAAAAGTCTGCTGGTCTACTTTTTTCTTTATATCCAAATTTTGCTGAGAAATTATGAAAAAAGCTCCAATTAATAAGAAAATTATTATAAAAACGACAAGCTTGCCCATTTTAATCAATAAAATAATTAAGATGAAGTTTTTATATTTTATCAATCAGTTATTGTAACAATTGTTCCGTTAGCCAATTTCTTTACTTCCTTAATTTGTGGAAGCAT
>PEVX01000016.1:0-14349 GCA_002780285.1 Candidatus Pacearchaeota archaeon CG06_land_8_20_14_3_00_35_12 | reverse complement strand
TCCTGAGAATACAGCAAGTCCATTTATGACATTTTGATATGCAACACATAAACTTCTACGCTGAGGAGTTACTGTGTCATAAACAAAGTTTCCTGCTGCAAGGTTAAAGCCCGCCCAGGTAAGCCCGCTTAAAACCTGGATAAAGATAAGCCACCAGAAATTATGGGAAAAAATCCATAATATTGGCAATAAAGGAACAAGGAACAATCCACAGAATTTCACTATTTTAATGTTGCCGTATTTTTCTGAGAAATTCCCCCAATATCTGAATGCAAAAAGTGTTGTAACAGCAGCTGCAATATTGATTATTGTGAAAGTAGTATAGCTGAAATTCAAATCTTTTAGCATATATACTGCAAAGAACGGCCCCGCAATGTTTGTTGCGAAAATAATTGCGGCAATATAAATCACAAATCTCCCAAAATTATTATAACGCATTCTTTTAAGGAAGTCAAAAAAAGAGAAATAATATCCTTTTTCTAATTTCAATTTAGATTCATATTTCTTGCTTAAGAAATACCTTGAGAAAAGCCTTGCAACCATTGCAATCATAAATATAATAATAAATCCAATATACACTGCTTCTTTTTTCCATAAATCAAGGAAAAAACCTGCAAGCAATGTTGTAATAAGAGCAGCTGCCCCGCAGACAATGTTTCTTTTTGCAAAAAAACTATATCTGTGCTTTTCAGAAACTAAATCGCCTATCCAGGATGCCCAGGCAGGCCCGTATAAAGAACCAAAAATCACGTAAAGCGTAAAGAAAAAAACAAGCATCAAAGGCGCATAGGAAACAAATTTTGCTGTTGATTTGAATAAAAACAATAAAGAAAGCAGAGCTATCGGAATTAACATCAATGCCTGAAAAAGAACAGACCTTACAATTAATTTCTTTCTTCCTGCCTGTTCAAGCCTTTTTGGAGTCTGTAATTGCAGGGCTGGAGCAATTAAATTTGGAATAGAAGTCAGCATTGCAATTTGTATGTTGCTTGCCTGCATCGCAATTGCATAAGGCGCGATATAACTGTCAACCACTCCGGCAGTAACAGAAGCAGAAACTCCATCCTTGATGCTGTTTTTCAAACTTTTCTCTTTTTGTTTTTCAGTTAGGGACTTTGGAAGTTTTTTAAAATCAACATATTCTTTTTTTCTCTCTTTTTTTCTTCGTTTTTTAATTATAAAAGGCAGGCTTGTTATCAGCTCTACAGATTGTGTAAAAGGCTTTAGAATATAATTAAGGTGCATAAACTGAGAATTTGAAGATGCTGGCATTTTACACTTTTTAGGCTGATATTTTAAAGTGATAAAGGTATAAAAAACTAATTTATAAATTTACTGGGCCTTAATGTGATATGCAATGCGTCAGCCGGGCGGAAAAAATCTCTGAGATTTTTAGTGCCCTTCTGCCGTTAATGCGTCAGCCGGGAGTTGAACCCGGATACCTGCCTTGGGAAGGCAGAATCTTAGCCATTGGATTACTGACGCTTATCTTATTTTGCCGCAGTTTTCCACATCAATTCAAAATATTTTTTATATCCTTCTGAAATTTCCTTATTCTTGATTACTATTGCAAGAGGATTTTCCTTGCTCCATAAAATTATTGCAACTTTATCCCCATAAATATTTATCGCAAGCGGAGAAACATATTTCTGAGGCAGATATCTTATTTCTGAAAGCGGAATTTTCAATTTTTCATCCTTCTTGTTGAAGATTACTCTGGTTCTTATTTTATTTTCCTTTCTCCGTTTATCAAACCATTTAAAATAAAATTGCAGAATTTCATAGGCAAGAGGAGATGCGCCAATAATCAGAATTTCTTTGCCCATTTCAATTTCATCTTCAAAAACAGCCTTTAACCCTGTCTTGCCTTTGTAAAAATTTGTGCCCTCTTTTTCCTTTGTGCCTTCATAAAGGGAAATCATTTCTGGAAGGGCATTTTTAAGAAGATTTTCCCTTTCCCGCATTGTTTCAAGAAAAATATTTGGAGAAGATGCCTGAAACAGCCGCCTGTTATTTTTCAAAATATAGCCGACTAATCCTTTCTTGATAAGCCTCTCAGTTGTATCATAAACATTTCTCCGGTGCAGTCCGGTTTTCCTTGAAATTTGTCCTGCAAGAGAGGGGCCAAGCTCAAGAAGCGCTCTGTAAACCAATGCCTCATTATTTGTAAGTCCAAGTTTTCTCAACTGCTCAATTTCCATAACAAATTCAATAATTCATCATTTTTATATTCTTCTATTGGGGTGATAAAAATCACCACATAAATTAATTAGGAATTTTCTGCTGTTATTTTTCGGGAGGTTAAAACAAAAAATAAAATGGAAAACCAAATTGTAAAATTGATTGCAGAAGACAGATTGCAGGTTCCAATGTCAAGCCTCGAACAGAAAGTTCGAAAATCCAAGATGAGTGATGCCAAAAGCATTGCTGAAATGATTGGAGAAAAATTTGACGGAAACAGAGTCTATGCTTTTATCGAAGAAGAAGACAAAGACAGGGCTAGAGGAATGAAGGAAGCTGTTGCAGAATTCGAACAAGAGTTTCCAAAATATGGTGCTATCTTGAAAGGCAAAATCAATGAAAAAAGAAAGCTAAGCGAGAAATATCTCTATTTTGGACTTTACGACGGCTGCAAATTGACAAGCGAGGATTACTTAGGCGTGTTGCAAAACATAGGCCTTACAGAAAGAGCTGCAAGAGAACTATATCCAGAACTCTTGAATCTCAGCAGAAAGCTTGTAAAAGAAAAAGGTGAGGAAAGAAGCATTATTGTAGGAACTTACTAGTAAATTAAAAAACGCTTCTAAGACAAACCTTAAATATTGCTTCTCCTTTTCTTTTTTTACGAAAAGCAAAGTAGAATAAAATGCCAGAAGAAGAAACTATTAAATTTGATGAATGGCAGAAGCTTGACCTACGCGTAGGAAAAATTCTTTCTGTAGAGCCTCATCCAAATGCAGACAAACTCTATTTACTTGAAGTTGACCTTGGGCCCTTAGGAAAAAGAAAACTTGTTGCCGGATTAAAACAGCATTATGATTCAAAAAAATTGATTGGTAAATTATGTGTCGTATTCACAAATCTTGAGCATGCAACAATTAGGGGAATAAAAAGCGAAGGCATGATTCTTGCAGCTGTCAATGAAGGCAAAAGCAAAGTTTTCATTATCAAGCCTGAAAAAGAAATTGAGCTCGGCTCAAAAATCCATTAAACAATAAATTAAATTAATTAACCTAATTTAATTAATTCAGAATTTCTACAAGTTTTTCACTTGAAGTGTGCCCGCTTAAAATTGTGACATTTGCCCTCGGAATATCGAGCTCGTCTGAAAGAAAATCAATCAATGCCTTATTTGCCTTGCCCTTCTCAGGTTTTTCCCTGAGATGAACTTTCAGCAAATTTTCTCCTATTTCTTCAAGTTTCTCTTGTTTTGCATTTGTTATTACTCTGATCTTAACTATCATATTGTTAAATGAAAAATTTGGCTTTAAAAACTTTAAGGTTGTGAAGAATATTGAAAAATGGGCCCGAGCGGGATCGAACCGCTGATCTTCTCGGGACATAGGGAGAGGAAAATTGGGGGGCATCTATGGGTGGGAAAATAGGCATTAGATCTATGCAATCCAAATATAAAGATAAATTGCAATTATGGAGAAAAAAAGGAGGAAAATCATTGGCCAAATATTCTGTTCCTAAAAAAATTAAAATGCCCCAACTTAATGAAGAACTTGCCGAATTTATTGGGGTTTATTTAGGAGATGGTACTCTTACTAAATATTTTATAAGAATTTTTGGAGATAAGAGATATGATTTGCATTATTTTAATTATTTATCTTCGTTAGTTTATAGTATCACAAGCATACAACCAAAGATAAGAATAGAAAAAGGCAGAAATCTGTTAATCTTAGATATAGGCTCAAAATTATTTTGTGATTATCTGAAAAAGGAATTTGGGTTTAAAGACGGATGCAAAATAAGGAATAAATTAGTCATACCAGAAAAAATTATTCAAAGAAAAGAGCTTGTTTTTTCTTGTTTAAGAGGATTGATTGATACTGACGGGAGTGTATCCAAAGATGGGGAAACTTTATGCATCCGTTTTCGTTCGCATAATCCATTAATAATTGAACAATTAGCTAAATTAAATGAACAATTAAATATTTTTACATTCCAATACAAAACGGTAATTGGAACCAGAAACATAAATAAAATAGATTCTTTTTTTAAAACAATTGGCAGTTCCAATTTAAGTAATATAATAAGATATTGTGAATTTAAAAAAGGCAATTTAATTAAAAAAGAAGAAGTTTTAAAATATGCTGATTTATATAAAAAGGTTAGAATTCCTTATGGGCCATTAGTCTAGTGGTTTAATGATGCTTCGTTCACGTCGAAGAGACAGCAGTTCGATTCTGCTATGGCCCACTTTATATTTTAGACCACGAGCCCATAAGAACAGACAATAACTGAATGCTTTAAATCTTTTATTATAAATCAATTCCAAACAATTTAATTTCTCTTTCTGCGTCAGCTAAGGTTCCAGAAGAATGAACAATATTATGAACCGCGCGCATTTCATTTATGGCGCGCTGCAAAGAGTCTTTAGAAAAAGCCCGAATTGAATTCGGAGAATATTGGCGGGCTTCAAAAGGGTCTGTAGGACCGCAAATTTTTCTGACATTGGCTATAGCATTTTCTCCCTCATAAACAATGAGGACAGAATCTCCTGATGTCATATATTGGAGTATTGAAAGAAAATTTTGTTCAGTTATTTTTTCCTTGAGATGAGAATAAAGCTGTTCAACTTTCTGGCTTTCAAGAATGCATTTTTTGTAGAATTTTTTCGCCAGTTTTTCAGCCTCAAATTTTCTCAATATTTCTGGAACATAGCCCTCAGAAACTCCATCAGGCTTGATTATGACCAATGTTTTTTCGTAAGGCATTTTTGCTTCAAGCATTTTTAAGAATTTTTTCAAGAGCTTTGTCAATCTTACTGTATAACTGCTTAATATTTCCATTGTTCAACAATTTATAGTCAGCATATTTCAAAGTTTCCTTGAAATTAAGCAGTTTCCATTCTCGGGCTTCATCTTCCTTGAAATCTGCAAGAGTAGTCTTCTCTTCTCCTTCACGGCCTCTTGAAACAATTCTTTCATATCTTAAGGAAGGTTTTGCATCAATCAAAATTAAAACAGCCCAATTTTCTTTTGCCACCCTTGCATCCGTAGGCGTTCTTATGCCATCAATCAGCAGGTTTTTCTTTCCAGATTCTTTCAATTTTTTAATAGTCAATTTGATAAAATATTCCTGTCCGTATTTATCCCGGTATTTTTTTTGGATTTTCTGCAAATTTTCTCTTGTAATTTCAAGCCCTTCTTTTCTTGCAACTTCTCTGACTAAATTGCCCATAATAACGCGATAGAAGCCTCTTTTTGCTTCAAGATAATCTCCTGCGGCGGTTTTGCCGCTTCCAATTGTTCCGAGAAGTCCTATCATTATTCTTTTCCCTTTTTTTATAACTCTCTTTTTCATTTTATCTTTTTATATTTTATTGCAATTCAAAGATATTTTTAAATTACAATCACCAAATTCCTCTTCTATCAAGTTCATTATGAACTAAGGCAACGACATGGCTCGCAAAATATTCAAGAGGGCCAAGTGAGATCTTTTTTGTAATTTCTTTCACTCTTTTAATCTCTCTTTTTGGAATTCCTTCGTGATCGCCAAAAATAAACACAGGATCATTTTCAATCTTAGCAGTTCGTATATCCTCTCCTTTTGGGTCAAGCATGTAAATCGTTTTCCCCTGCTCATGCAGTTCCTCAACCAAATCTAAAAATGACTTTTTCTCAATCCAGCAGTCCTCAAAAGCCTCAACTTTTCTGCCTCTTTTGTATTTGTAAAGCATGTGGCTTATCAGCTCTGCAGGCTCTCTTTTGCTTATTCTTGCCCTTGCTCCAAATATTTCAAGATGTTTTGGAGCGTCAGGAGGTCCGTTAAAAATCATATGCAGTCTCACATAAGGCCTTCGGGCTCTTGAAAAGAAAAATGAAGAAACAATGACGTGACAGGCAATATCAATTCTTCCTGCCCTAAGCAAATCGTGAATGTGCCCGCTTGTCCTTGCATGCTGTGAAAAATAAATGAATTCGCGCATTAAACAATAAAACAATAGAGATTTAAAAATCTAATTAAAAGAATTTGTTAATTTATATTATTGATAAAGTGTAGTTACTTGCATTCCCCAAGGCTGAAAAAGCTGAAAATAAAGAAATAAATGCTGCACCAATTATGAGCCATAGAATAAGACAGATTATAGAAAGAATTAATCCAATTATGCTTGTAACCAATCCACCTGTAGCGATGCCTGTAGGAAAAATCTTTTTTTGTTTAACTGAAAAGACTATTCCTAGAATACTACAAACCATTCCAAGTATGGGAAACCAGCAAAAAATAATGCTGACAATTCCAAGAACAATACTTGCAATCCCCATTCCAGTATCTTTTCTTGCAGACTTTGCCATATTTCAGAAAATTTATTTGAATATTTAAAGGTTTTGAATAAAGAGAGAGAATACTAATGAAAAATTAAAAAGAAAAAGAAAAAAAAGCTAGCTTATTTACCCCAAGCCATTATTCCTATAATTACTAAATTAACTATTGGAATAATCGTCAAGATTCCCCACCAGCCAGGTTTGCCTATTTCTTCTGCA
The DNA here is from genome assembly GCA_002780285.1 of Candidatus Pacearchaeota archaeon CG06_land_8_20_14_3_00_35_12. Lineage (GTDB taxonomy): Archaea > Nanobdellota > Nanobdellia > Pacearchaeales > PEVX01 > PEVX01. Next base: position 7,636 of record PEVX01000016.1, on the reverse strand, counting down.
ATTTTCCACCATAGCCACACCATTATTACTATCATCGCTATTGCTCCTATAACTGGAACAAAAGGCAACAATATTGCGAGCGTAAACCAAGGCGAAACTTCTGCCATTTGGGTCATTAAGTAAACATTAGCTATTGGTATCCACGCAAGCCAAGCATTCTTTGTTTTGGTTTTGTTAGCAATTGCCATTAATGCCAATGCACTATAAACATACAAGGCAATAAAAATAAGCACTAAAACTAACATCATTGTAGCAAACATTGCAACAAGACTCCCAAGCCCCATGGTCCCCAATAAATCAGTTAAACTTACCATTTCTATATCCTCCTTTTAATTTATTTATTCAAAGAAAGAATCTGTAGTTTTTAAAGATAATGCTCTCCATAAAAAATTACATCTGTTTTAAGAATAAACGGGCAAGTTCTTTTGGTCTTAATATTAAGGCAATTATAAAAGCAATAAGAATTGGTGTTAAAAAATAAACAAATACAAATAACAGGGAAATTTTTCCAATGAAAATCTGGTTTATAGATGGGAAAACTTTTAGCCAAAACCAGCCAGACATATAATCAACAGACGTTCCTACTAAAGAACCAAGGTTTGTTATCAAAAGCGTTCCATTTGCGCCCCAAGCAAGAGGAGGCTGCCATATATCCAAAAGAAAGCTGAATGCCAGCCAAGAGCTGAATCCATATTTTATCATCTTGAATAGATGCAATTTTTGATGTATGACATAAGTGAGAGGAACTCCAAAAATAAGAATTGTCAGCAAAATAAAACCCACATTATAAAGAAGATACCGCAGGGGAGGAACAGCCTCAATAAACCATGATGAAACCATCACTATTGGCAGGAGAATTATCTAAAGAAAAGCAAATGCCAAAATTGAGATTATCACAATCCATTCATCCTTACTAACAGAAATTCCTTTTTCTTCAACTCCTCTGATAAAGCGGTAAAGCTTTCTTAGCATTATCTTGAAGCCTTTTTTTGTTTCTGCAGCAAGATTTGTTTGCTCAAGCTCTGCTACAACATGCCTTAAATCCTCTTTATCGGCTTCAGAAAAGGTTTTTCTAAGCATCCTTGAGAGTTTTATCAGGTCGCATAAATATCTGCCAATCTTTGCCAATCCAATTCCTTCGCTTAGCAAATAATCTTTGAAGTTCAGAATGATTTCCTTATTCTCTTCGGAAATGACCTGGTTTTCTTTTATTCGTTCTATTGCCCTTTCAAAACTTTGCTTGTAATTGTGTATGTCTGCCATCATGTTAAATGGCGGGATTTGCTAGCTATTAAACCACGAACTAAGAGCATCTCACTAACTCCAAATGCTCCCGCCGGGATTCGCACCCGGGTCTCAGCCCTGAGAAGGCCGAATACTTGGCTGCTATACTACGGGAGCATAAAGATTAGATAATGCTCTGATAGCCTCGCCCGGATTCGAACCGAGGTCTACGCCGCCAGAGGGCATAATGCTTGACCGCTACACCACGAGGCTAAATTTTCTAAATCTGTCTATATGTTTCTTGTTAGAAAAGCCAATTTCTTTTAAATATTTGCTTATCTCTTTTTGTCTTGAAAGAGAAAATGCTTTGTTTATTATGATTTTTGAGGGGCTAAATCCAAGTTGTACAAAAGCTTTTCTCGCGTCTTCTAACAATGTTTTATTATAATTTTTGAAGTTTATTCTCAACAGATTTGGATCTTGATTTGACATTCTATGAATGCAGCCATCTGTGTCGATTAATCCTCTAATGCAGGCTCTTAGATATTCATTATTTTTAAAAATCCAATTTGGGATAGTTATCTGGTTTTTTATTTTGTCTCCTGATTTTAAACCTTCATTTATCAAAGATTCTACGAGCTTTTTGCTTGAAAAACAAATAAATCTTTCATGTTTATCTTTGACAATTATCTCTTTTCCTTCTAAGCCAAACAAGTCAAAACATAACTTTTTTAGATAGCTCATATGATAATCTTTATCTAAATTATAATCTCCTGCAATTTTTACCTGATAGACCCCTGTCTTTTTGCCTTTTTTATAATAGCATATATTACCATCACCTAAAACAGCGCCAACAAATTCTGCAAGATTCTCATTAAATTTAATTTTGGGGAGTATTATCGTTGAACCCAATGAATTTTTGCCTCCTTTAGACCTCCCCCAGTTATCATCAAGTTTTTTAATTATAAAATTATCAAAATTAACCTTAGCTATTCTACATAATTTGCTGTAAACTTCTTCGGATAGATATCTCTTCTCATTTCTCAATTCATGAAGGAGGTATATTGAATTATGGTTTATTTCATTGGCAAGTTTATCCCAGCTCATGCCTTCTTTTGCCGATTCTATCAATTCTTTTTGCTTGCCTTTTTTAAGAACTATTCTCATTAAAAATAAAATTGAATTCCCTTTTAATAGTTTACTATTTGACCGCTAGACTAAGGGGCTTTGTACAAAAAATTCACGAATAGGGCATTTAAAAAGATTTAGCGTTGGCATTGAAAAAAGTTTATAAATTAAACATCCATCCATTAAACATGGCAAACAATTCAAAAGAGAAGGTGAAGGCTGTTGAAGATAAAATACGCGATCTCATAAACGACATCAAGGTAATGAATGAGGAAGAGCTTAAAGAAGGCGAAGGGAAGAAAATTGAAGACGATGCCGCTGAGGAGCTCATCAAAAAATTAAAGGCGATTGCTTCTGCTGTAGGAAATATATAATCTTCAAGAGAAAAATTTTTAAGCAAATATAGTTCTATTTGGTAATATAAAATGTTCAGCAAGACAAAATGCAAGAATTGCGGGAAGAAAATTGACAAAGCATTCAGCTATTGCCCTTTTTGCGGTATTCGAAAAAAAGAGGATGATTTTTTCCAAAAGGGGCTGATTGATGAGCTTGAAGAATCCCCCCAGATGGAGGCATTCCCAGCAATGTTCTCAAAAATATTCAATCAGGTTGAAAGACAGTTCAGAGAGATTGACAAGGACTTAAAAGTTTCTGATAAAAAAATGCCAATAACAAATGGTTTTAGCGTCAGCATAAACATGTCAAATGGCGGAAAACCTGAAATAAAAGTCAGAAAATTTGGAGAAAACGCGGCGCAAAACATCAATGTTGAAAACATAGAAGCTGAAAAATCTGAAAAAGAGCAAAAACAATTCAAAAAGAAAATAAGCAAAAAAGATGCTGAAAAACTTTCAAGTCTGCCAAGACATGAGCCAATAACAACAGTGAGAAGATTCAGCGATAAGATTGTATATGAAATTGACTTGCCTGGAGTTGACAAGAAGAACATAATCATAAACAAGCTTCAAAACAGCATTGAAATAAAGGCATTTTCAAAAGACAAGGCATTCATGAAATTAATACCTATTTCTCTGCCAATAAAAAAATCAGAAGTAAAGGATGGAAAGCTTATCCTCGAATTAAAGACAGAAGCATAATTAGAGCCAGTTCAATTGAATCTGCAAGTTGTCGTAAGTGGGCAGTTCAATTATAATTGCCGGTTTTAAACCAAGATTTTTTATTTCTTTTGCAAGTTTTGTCGCAATTTCTGCAGATGTGAGAATGCGAAGCTTTTTCTCGTCTATTTCAATCAATCTTGATGGAATATCATATCTTTTCATAAGAATATTTCTTGTATCTTGCATTTTTTCAAGAATTTTAATTTTTCTAGCTCTTGGAATTTCAGAAATTCTTTTTTCATAATCAAAGCCAGGAATAATCTCGGAATATAATGCCGCGCGATACAAATCATTGTCTTGGGTAATCTCATCATAGGGCTTTTTGACTTTCATGAGCCTTAATTTCAATCTGTTGCAGTACTGAAATCTGTCTTTTGTGGATGCAGTACAGTAATGAACTCTTAGATTTTTAGCATTTTTATCGCAATATTTCAGTATTTTCAGTGCAAGCTCATTGCTTCCCTGAACAACACATGAATTTTTCTTAAAATTGAGACCAAATTTGTAAAGGCAAAAAGCGTTTGTCGTTGATATTTCAAGTTCATTAAGATTCAAAAAGTCAATAATGCCTTTGGCAGAATCAATCAAAGCAATCGTTTTCTTTTCTGTTTTTGGAATAACTGGAATCTCAATTCCAACAAGCCATTTCCTTTTCTTTTTCGCAACAATATCCTTAGCAAGTTTTATTTTGGCAATCTCTTTTTTCAAGTTTCCTTTTAAAAAATCAGGATGAAATCTGACCTCATCAATTCCTGCGGTATAAAGACTCATTAGTTTTTGTTTTGAAACGCGAAGCGTCGGCAGATAAATATGAATATGAAAGTTTTTGCCAAATTTTTTCTTCAGGGCTTTTGTGAATTTCAAAGTCCTGCTTAAAATAAGCAGAGGATCGCCGCCGGTGATGCCTGCGCCTTTTGCCTGGCTTAATCTTGCCTCTTCAATTGCTTCTGAAACAGCATTTACATTGCTCAGTTTGCGTTCATTTGCCCAGACAATGTCTTTTTCCTTTCTTTTTTCAGAAAGAGGGCAGTAAAAACATCCTCTTCTGCATTTTCCTGTTATAAACAAAACAAGCTTTCTTCCTTCAACGCAAAATTTGCATCCTTCTGTTAATTTTCCTGTGCAGTAAGATAGAAATTTAGTTTTTTGTATCATGTCTATAAATTGAAACCCTTACACTTTTTAAAATATATTCTCTTATTGGAGTTTCAATTTTAGATCATCCTAAAAACCTGGGGTTTTTATGATGTTATCACTCAAAGAAATATTTCATTGCTTCCTGAATTGAGCCGACTTCAATTACCTGGACACCTGTTTCTTCAGAGACATTAACTCTTTTTGGAATCTGCTCTGAAGTGCAAAGGTCATTTGTTCCAAATTTCTCGCAGTGCTCTTTTATTTCATAAATAACTTCCCGGCTTTGCAATAAAGGAACCAAAAGCACAGAAACATTTGCTTCTTTTGCGACCTGCGCTTTTGCAAGAATACTTTCAACAGGACCTATGCTTCCATCATGATTTATGCTTCCAGTAATCATAACATCATTTCTCAATGATTTATTTTCAAGAGCAGCGATTGTTGCGATTGTCAAAGCACATCCAGCAGAAGGCCCGCCTATAGTGGATGCATTTGCATATATATTATAGATTAAATCATAATTACTCACATTAACTCCCGATATATCCGCTGCAACAATCCTTGCAATTCTTATGCTTTGCTGAGTATCTGCCCAAAAAAGCAGATTATCAATATCCACTAAAACCCTTCCTGAACCCGGCATCGCTTCAACAACCAAATTTGTTGAAACTCCTTTGCTCTCATTATTCACAGCAGGAACATTCATTGATACAATTGTTGCATTTCCGATGCTTACAACAGAAGTAGATTTGGAAAATGAAGAAATTATCTCTCCGCTTGTTTTATTTTTTTCGAGTTTATTTAACTTAATTGCCTGCAAATTAAATATCAAAAAAGTCAAAACAGCCAGAATTACTAGCATGATAATAATGTCTTTTGTATTCCCTTGCTTCTCTAATTTCTTATCAGATTTTGAATTTGCCATTTTCCTCAACAAGTTTTCCGTCAAAGTAAATTTTTCCGCCATCTCTTAAATCTTTGACAATGTCTGCATGAATTACAGATTTATTGCCTTTCTTGCCATTTTTTCCCTTGTAGCATTCAGGATAGGCAAATCCAAGAGCTAAATGAATTGTGCCTCCGATTTTCTCATCAAAAAGAGTGTTGTCTGTGAATTTGTCAATCTTGTAATTGCAGCCAATTCCAAGCTCTCCGACATAACTTGAACCAGAATCTGTTGCAAGCATTTGCTTCAGAAATTTTTCATTTTTTTCTGCTTTTGCCCTGACAACTTTTCCGTTTCTGAATTCCAAAAAAATTCCTGAAATTTTTCTGCCCATAAACCTGTAAGGAAAATCAAATTTTATGAATCCGTTTAATGAGTTCTTAAGCGGAGCTGTGAAAACTTCGCCGTCAGGCATGTTGTAGCTGCCATCTCCGATGATTGCATGCATTCCTTTAATGCTCATCGTCAAATCAGTATTTTTTGCAACAATTCTGACCTTGTCTGTTTTGTTCAACAAATTTTGAACTTTCTTCATTTTTTCTGTTTCTTTTTTCCAGTCAAGAAGGCTTGAAGAAAAAACAAATTTTTGGAATTTTTCAAAAGACATGCCTGCATCTTTTGCGAGAGTTTTTGTAGGCCAATCAAAAATAACCCATCTTTTTTTAATGTGAATTTTGCTGAGCGGATCTAAAATTTTTCGTCGCAACAGAATCTTGCGAGTATCGCAATTTCTCAATTCATTTCTGTTTTTTGGGGCTCGGATAAAAATAAAAGCATCTGTATTGAGATGCTTGAATTCAGTTATTTTTGGATAATGCCTTAATTGCTCTTCGGTTGCATTATTATAATAAATATGAGCAAAGCCTTCTGTGCTCCAATCAATCATTGGATAAGCTCCTTTCAATAAAATCTGCCTATAAAGCTCGAGAACAAGGGGTTTTGCAGGTAGGTCTGAGTCTATCAGAACAGTTTCTCCTTTCTTAACCTTGCAAGAATAATCGACGAGAATTTTTGCCAGTTTTTTAACACTATTTTTTTTCATTTTTAGCCTCTTTAATAAATGGGCCCGCTCAGATTCGAACTGAGGACCCCTGCCTTATCAGAGCAGTGCTCTAACCAAGCTGAGCTACGGACCCTTGCATCGAAAAACAAGATTTGATTTATAAATTTATTTATAAAGATTTGGTTAGAAAATATAGCAAAGACTACGGCAAAATATTTAAGCAGCGATTACAGAAAAATATACTAAAATACATTTCAAAAAGGCGGAGTTTTTCATTTATTTTGTTTTAAAAGAAAAGCTTTTAAAATGCATATACCTATGAATATTCATATGTATAATAATATGTATTAGAATATGTAAAAAGAAAGGTATTTAAATATGTTTTAACCTATGTATTAACATGACTAATCATACGCTGCACGATGGCTTAGACCTAAAAAAAGAGATTCTAAAATTAGCTGAAAAAAAGGGCAAGATAGTGACTACTTCTGAGATTGCTACTGAGTTTAAGATCTCCTGGAACACTGCTGAAAAAGCCCTTCTTGAATTAACAATTGATAATAAAATTGAACGGCTCAAAAAAGCCGGCGTAAATTTATGGATTCTAAAATGAGAAGATTAAACTGGATTAAAGTTTTCATTGCAATGGTTTTGTTAGCTGGAGCAATATATTTCTGCATTTATTCAATAAATTCATTGCAATCAAATTTGAAAAATCCAATTACTGGAGAAGTAATAAGCCAAGGACAAGATTCTGGATATGGTAATTTAGATTCAAACAGCGCTGTTGGAAAAATTAATCTTAAGGATAAAGATGGTGAAGAAGTCGAAGCAAAAATCAATTATTTGAATGGCAAAAAAGATATTGAAATAATTCCTCAAGAAAGCTCGATCAAAAAAATAGTTGTTCATGGAATAAATCTAGGTTCTGGCGAAGGATATGATTATGGCAAAAATGCAATTCCAGAATTAAAATTAGATGATGTTCCTGAAGAAAAAGAACGAGAAAAAAGAGCAAAAGAAATGAAAGAAAAAGAAGAGGCAAAGCTAAGAGCAGAAGAAGAGGCAAAAAAAGCAAAA
>PEVX01000006.1 GCA_002780285.1 Candidatus Pacearchaeota archaeon CG06_land_8_20_14_3_00_35_12 | reverse complement strand
CCTAATGCCGATTTTGAAACAAGAAATGATAGAAAAAAATACCTATTTGAATATTGAGGAATTAAAAATAAAAATAGGAGATAGGCGGAGTGGAAGAGATAGGATTTTATCTTTACAAGGACGGTGGGAAAGTAAAAGAATTTTTATACAAAAAAACCAAACAAGTTTAATAGACCAAATAACAAGATATCCTAAATCAAGCCACGATGACCTGTTATCAGCATTATCTTATGCTAATAATATAGCTTTTAAGCCGCATCTAGGGATTTTTCAAAAGCGGCGACCAGAGAACGATGTAATGTGGCAAATGACACGCTCAACGCAACAAATAAACAAATAATTCAATGATAAAAGAATATTTACCTAGTGATTTAGAAACAAAAACTTTGAATTTTGTTTCTGATGAAGCAAAAATTTTAGAAGATTATTCGGAAGATTATTACGATAAATTACTCAAGATTTATTACCTTTATAGAAACTATGAGGGGGCGGCAGTTTTTCCTTTCCGAAATGCTATTTGTTTGCCTATTGCTTTTTCAGTGGTAGAAACGGTAGTTCCAAGAATGCTATTAAATCCTCGCAAAGTTGCTTTGACTGCTCGGAAAGAGGAGAGCAAACAATACAAAGAGGGTTCGGAGAGAATATTGGACTATGATTTTAAGAACGGTAATTTTCAACTTGCCATAAATGACTGGGTAAAAAGAAGTTGTATCTATGGAACTTCACTTATTGGTGTAAAGTTTGTTAGAGAAAAGATAAAACGACCTTCAAAAACTTGGACGGCTAAATTAAAGAAATTTTTTACCAATAAATGGAAAGTTGAAACAAGAGAAGGGGTAGAAGCGTGTGCTTACGAACCATTTAGAGTGGCGGTTGACCCAGACGCTACTTCAATTTTAGATACCAGGGTTTTAAGAATTACCACTTATCGGACAAAACAGGAATTAAAAGATAATAAAGAGGCAAGCGGATATAAGAATACTGAATTTGTTTCCGAAGCGGTAATTTCTGATGATTATATTGCTGAAAAAAGATTAGTAAATACTTTAAACGAAACCCAAAGAGGGAAAATAAATATTGGTGTTTCTACAACTGGAAAACAAAATCAACGAGAATTGGCAAGGGTAGATAGTTATTGGGTAAGGTCTTCAAAGAAGTATCCTTTGGGAAGGTTAATCGTTACGGCTAATAAGGACAAAATTTTACTTTTTGACGGAGATAACCCTTATTGGTATGTAGACGGAGAGTTTCCTTTTATAGAAACAAAAGACCATAACGACCCAGGCGAATTTTGGGTTTCAGGTGAAATTGAACCGATTGAAGCCCTTATTTATGAAAAGAATAGAATAAGAAACAGACGATTAGATAGTTCAGATGTATCTGCTGACAAGGGGTTTTGGATTAATCCGCAGTCAGAAAATGATATGGATGAAAATGAATTTCTTACCCGACCTCAGATGTTAATTCACGGAGTAGAAGGTAAAGATTGGGGTAAAATAGATATGGGACCTGTAAGCAACACTCTATTCAACGAAGAAGGTATGGTAAAATCTGATATACAAGAAACAACTGGCGTAAGTGATTATTCAAAGGGTATCGGACAGAAATATGAAACAGCAACGGGTATGATGGCGATGATAAGTGAAGCAAATCAACGATTTGCTTTGAAGATACAATCCTTTGGACAATCAATGGCGAGATTGGGAAAACTTGTTTTACAGATTGAAGAAGCCGAGATGACAAAAGAAAGAGAAACCAAGATACTTGGGGAAAATGGGGAATTAAAATTTTTAAAAGTTAAACCAAGCGAAATTAGTTCCGATTTTGATATAGATGTAAATATTGACGCAAATCCATTTATTGAAAAAGAACTTGGGATAAGAGAGCTTACGAATGTGTTAACGGTAATAGCTGGAGACCCGAACATAGATAAAAAACCCGTCTTGCGTGCGATACTTAAAAAAATAGACATATTAACACAAACAGAATTGGATGAAATGTTTGGAGCAGGGGCTACCCCCGAACAAGCCGCTGGAATGGTAGAAGGACTTGTCAACAAGATACCTTCAAAAATGAAAATGATAACCCCAAATGCTTTAGAAAAATCTACAATGGTCGGTGAAGGAATGGGAACTGCCCATTCTGTTCAACCAAGAGCCAATGCTGGGACTTCTATAATACCTTCGCCTGCTAAAATTCCTTCAAAAATACCAATAAAAAGATAATTGAATACATATGCAAAAAAAAGTTGATATTTCAAAATCACGAAAAGAAGCAGAAATGAATTTACATCGTTATCAAGGGGAATTACAATCTAACATAGATTATGCTAATGGAATTGAACAACTTTTTGAAAATAGATGGTTTAACAGGTTTATTGATTGGATAAAAGGTGAGATTTCAAAAGATAGCGATAATTTATTACTTTGTGAAGATGATGAAGTTTTGAAAATTAGATTTGAAGCAAGAGGCAAAAAAGCAATTTTAAGGCAGTTGGAACTTATCAAGAAACAGGGAGTTATCGCAAAAAATAAATTAGCGAAATTAAATAAATAATTTTTAAATTTAAGATTATGCCATTACCTAAACCCAACGAAACACGAGCAAAATATTTATCAAGATGTATTCCTATTCTAAAAAAAGAAGGAAAAACACAATCCCAAGCTATTGGTGGCTGTTTTGGACGGTGGAAATTTTATTCAAAAGAGGGAAAAGAAAGGAAAAATCAAGAAGCTCGTCTTAAAGTTTTGTCAAAAAAATAAAGGAATAAAGGTCGTCGTAATATAAATAATTTTTAATTACAAATAATTATGCCAAACGAAAAAGAAATTCTCTCCCCTGAGGGAGACAAAATATCTTCTTCGTCCCAACCAGGTGCGGGTGACGGCACAACTACTCCTAACCAATCCCAAGTTAGTAAAGTAGAAGAGCTACAGAAAGAGATTGAAGGACTTAAAAAATCCTACTCTGAAAGTAGCACTGAGGGAAAAAGGTTAGCCGCTGAACTTAAAGAAGCATTAGCCGAAAAAGAGGAACTAAATACTTACATTGACGCTCTTGAAGAAAAAGAGACTGGTTCTGCTGAAGCTGAAGAAGCCAAGAAAGCTAAAGAAGCTGAAGAAGCCGAAGAAGCCGAAAGGGCTGAAGAAGCAAAAGCAAAACAGGTTGAAAAACCTATCCGTCCTTCTATGTCAAGAGAAGAAATTAAGCACGAAGTTCGTCTAACATTGAAAGAAGAAAAAGAAATTGAAAGACAAGCTAATGCCGAATTAACGGAAGCAAGCAAAGATTTTCCTGCTCTGGAAAAGAAATCTTTTCGTAATAGAGTTTATGACAAGATTAAACTTAATCCAACTTTAAAGATTAAGGATGCTTGTCAAAATGTTGTGGATGAGATTGAAGAAGAAAGAGCAGAAAATGAAGGTGGTGAACCTTTTGTTGAGAGTGGAACAGGAGCTAAAGGCTCTCAACCTAAAACGGGAGAAGAAAACGAAATTGTTGACCATTTATTGGAAAACAAAAAATCGGGTTCTTTTCCAGGATTTTAATTAAGTAGTTAGGGACTACTAAAAAACATTAAAGAATAGATATGGCTGTTACTTATCAAAGTGGAACAAGG
>PEVX01000020.1 GCA_002780285.1 Candidatus Pacearchaeota archaeon CG06_land_8_20_14_3_00_35_12 | reverse complement strand
ATATCACAATATACTCTATATCCTAATTCCCACAATTTATAAATCATTGGAGCGACCAATTCACAGGCTGAAAAAGATGGTCTAGCTCCTTTACGAATAAGTCTAGAAGGCATCATCCAAGCATGACCAGTCATTCCACATTCAAATACAACATTTCTTTCTTCCTTTAATTTAATAAGTTCCTTATCAGTCATAGTTGACCATAACCCTCTTTTAACAGTAAGAGGACCCGCCAAACTAGATAGTGGGTACCTTGTATGATGAACACCACCCACCCAACCCGCATCTCTGTGTTCTCTAAAACCCTTAAGAAACCTTTCAATAATATTATTAGGAACAATAATATCAGCCATAATTATCATCAAATATCTATATTTACGATTTACCAAATCAAAAAAGTAATTATAAATACTATTTAATCTCGCAGCCCTTTCAAGGACTTCTTTATAATTATGTAAATAATTTTTTCCAGCATGGGGATTTTCTCCTCTACCAAAATCCTCTACAGAAATCTTACCAAAACTTAACCCAAAATCTTTTCTAAATAACTTTATTGAATTATAATTATATCTTTTTGAAACCTTTTTAAAATAAAATACTAATTTTATCCATGTGGTATCTACGCTATCATTTTCATACCATACTAAATCTATAAGTTCTTTTGGGTAATCAATATTTATTATAGATTTAATATATTTATTAAGAGAGTGACTCTCATTATTAAATGGTGTACAAATCAAAATTCTGGATAATTTAGGAATTACTTCACTCAATTTCTTTTTTGCTTTATCAAAGACCACTTCGGACTTTTCAATTCCAATTTTTAATTTATTATGATGTGTACCAAAATGTCTAGATTTAACTCCCAAATCACAAAATTGAAATATTTTATGTTTATGAAGCCAAACCGCAAGCGAAAAATCATATGAATAATTATTATACTCGTAAATTTTACCATTTTTTATATATGTCTTAAGAAGATTTGGTTTCATCTGCCATTTATCAAATATATCTCTTCTAATAATTCCAAGAGCAAGCCCACTAAACCACACTTTTCTAATTCTCTGATTTCGTTTTCTCCAACTTTCCTTTATCCAATGGAAAAATTTAGTCTTGGGACGTGTAATAAGAATTGGATTATCCCAATTCACAACTTTATCAAATGTGACATTTATATATGGATGTTTTTCACCTCTAATACACCATTGACAATCAAGTGTCTTAACAACCTCTCTATACATTCCACATGTATTACAACATCCAGTTAAAACTGGAAAATCGTAAATGAGAATATCCTCAAGTAATTTCTTAACCATTAATGAAGTAATTAAAATATCGTCAGACGTCAAAATTATATGAGTATATTCTGGATGTTTAGCAATCCATTTTACACATTCTTCTTGAGCTTCCTTATCTTTAAAATTCTTAATCCAAAGTTTATCAATAAAATCTATCTCATTAAATGCATCATTTACTCCTTCAATATCTCTAACCGAAAAAATTACAAGGAGTGGGTTAACTTTGGAAGTGGTTAATAACTTTTTTCTTTTGTAATATTTGTTAATCTCATTTTTAGAAGAGTTATAAAAATATTTTAAAATTGGTTTTTCTTCCTCAAATTTCTTTAAGAACTTCTCAAAATGCTCCTTAGATGATTTATCCGTTGTTTCAGTTCTAATTTTAACTTTCTTTTTATCTTCTTCAGTAATCATAACTAAACTCGCCCTCTAATTAATTTAAAACTCTCCGCCCATTTTGTCTTAGCTTGTGCTCCACGCATTATCAAATATGATTCAAATATTTCTTTAGAAAAAAAGTATGGTCTAGTCTTTAATTGACTTTTATAACATTTAATAACGTTTATCTTTTTTTCTACATCTTCTTTAGACAAAATTACATAAAAATTAGGATTGAAATTTGAACTTCTTAATACTTCATAAGCCAAAATTGTTGAAGTGTCACGAAAAATAGTTTCGACACATTCTCCGACCACGGAATGGTCTTGATGAAATTCTTCATGTGACGAAGGACAAAAAACCAAATCGGGATTAAATTCTTCTCTGATTTTCCAAAGAATATCTCGAACTTCCTGTTTATTATTTTCCAAATAGCTATCTCTAGGCATTGATTCTTCGATTACTTCATCAATGCCCAAAAATTTGCATACCTTTCTATGGTCTTCAATATGACCTTTGTTTTTTGGGTCTTCAGTACATGGAGACATATAAATTAACTTTATTTGACAAGTTGGATTTTCACGCTTAATTCTAGCTATTGTTCCACCCGCACCAACTATTCCATCATCTGGATGGGGTTCAACAATTAAAATTCTTTCAAAGTTTAGTTTCATTCTCATTTAAATACCTTCCTTTTATTAAGGCTAACACATTTATAAATTTTCTGGTCAACTTAAACACCTATTTCTTTAGCTATCCGAACAAATCTTTGACAGAGCTTATCTGAATCTAGATGTTCAAGAACTCGTTTTCTGCCTTCTTCAGCCACTTTCTTATAAAATTTTTTATCTTCATAAAGTCTCTGTACAAGTTCACGCTGTTTTACATAATCTTTATGTTTTGTGTAAAGTTCTGGAAAGAATAATTTGGTGGCATAAGTTGAGCCAACACACGGAATTGCGAGAAGCCCACATTCCATTGTAAAACGTGACCAACCAGCATATCCTTCTGCATCGTCAATCCCAATATAACATTTTTGAAGGGTGTCTATATATCGTTTTCCAACTAAAAATTGATTTGGAAGACAACTAAAGACAAAAACTGCCTTCTTAAGAGGGTTTATAACATTTTGAATTATATGTTTTATTGAAGCTCCCCTAGCAGAATGACGAAGAACTGCTATAGTTTTGCCTTCTTTTTCTCGATTCATTTTATTAATAGTTAACGGATACCTAATTAACTGTGGAAGTGGCATATAATATACTGGTTTTTTAGTATATCTAGCCCAAAACGGGTTCTCTAGAACAGTAAAATATGCATCTGCAACATCTAAAACTCTATTTTCTTCAAAAAATTTTTGGGGAGAAACACCTTTATATTGTTCTAAATCCCTTTTAGAATCCCATTGAACCCCTTCTGGATTAATAAGCCAAAGAAATTCTGAGTCAAATTGAACAATCATTTTTGCCTCTGGTTTCATAAATTTCTTGACTTCAAGCGGAAGTCTAAACCATTCTCCGCCTTTACATGTTCTAGAACAATAAACAAATATTAAATCTGCGTTTCCAACTATATCTGAATTTAATTCAACCGTTAAATAAGAAATAACATTTACTGATTCAACGATAACATTATTTTTTAATCTGCGTTCTTCAGTCCATACTTTATTCCATTGAAACGGTTGAGTGAGTTCAGTTACTATTGCCATCTTCATTTTCAGTCACTAACAATTATAGAATTATTCATCTTTATAAATCTTACGGTTAATTAGGTAGCTGTCCTATAACAAGGGTTTCCACGGTCATCATAACTCTGTATCATAATTTGACCAGCATTTAACAAATTCGCAACGGTTTTTACAATTTTCTTTTCATCTTTTATTGTCAATTTAGCTTTGTTAATTACATCATTATGTGAGATACCATATATTTCTTGATGCTGTTTTACTATACCATATATTAATTTTTCAATGTCTAATTGACTTTTAGGCTTTCCAGTTTCCATCCCTTCAAAATCAAAATTTATATCTTCCAAAAACTCACCAAAAATTCTAATTGCCGCTTTAGCATCTTCCAAATCCGCCTCTTTCTTAAGTAAAATGCGAGCATGAGCCTCACACAATCTAATTAAAGCTTCATACTGCCTAAAAGTTATTGGAATACGGTCTGCATCTCCATTTTTTCTCGTTTGTTTTCTTACACCCAAAAAAAACTTTTTAAGTTCTTCTTTTGCCTCTACTGATAATTTTGTTTTTACTCCTTTCGCATAAGCAATATA
>PEVX01000022.1 GCA_002780285.1 Candidatus Pacearchaeota archaeon CG06_land_8_20_14_3_00_35_12 | reverse complement strand
TAATCTCTTTTTTATAACCAAGTATTTTATTCATATAATCATTAAAGGTTATTTCCTTAATTTTTATTGTTTTTGCAATATAATTATTTTTTCTGCCTGTTGCAAGCATTATTGCAGTCAAAGCAATCCTTTCAAGCTTTTGCATCATAGCCACTTTAGTGCGCGGCGCATAACTGATAGCAGTTTCTAAATATATTTTTTCTGCCTGTTTTCGACAATAGTCTGCAACAGAAAAAAGCTCTTTAGAACTTATAGTTACAGGCGTATATATTCGCTTGCATCCAATAAATATCTTCATTTTAATAGTCTGTTGTCCTGCATAAATGAGATTTTGAATCTTTAAAGTTGCGGCCAGCATACCACAAGTAACTGTCAACATGGCAGACATTTATTTTTTCAAGCTTCCTGTTTAATTCTCCTTTCAAATCCCTCTCCTGCAGATAACCATTGGCAAGCCTTTTCAAAAGTTCACAGGAATAAACTGTTGCAGCCCTAATCTCAATTTCCTCGCGAGAATCATGCTCCAGAGGAATCTGGCTGTCAACTTTTCTTTCCAAACTCTTGTCATAATGCAAAATCCCAAGAGCACGCAAACTTTTAGGCAGAACATAATCTGCAGCAACGGTAAGTTTTGCGATTTCCTCTTCTTTCATTGGAAAAAAATCTTTTTCATCCTGGAATCTTCCATAAGCCATCATCATTGCAAGCTGGGCGCGCTTGTAGAATTTTATTTCTTTTCCATTTAAAATTGAAACATCATTGAAAGAAGGAAATTCTTGAACAAGCCTTTCAACAATTCCTTTTCCATTGTCAAAAGTTTTGAATTTTGCTTCCCTGCATAAATTTCTAAATTTTCCATATTTTTTCAAGTTCTTGCCCACTTCATTAAGAATTTTAAGTCTTTCATCAAGCATTGGAATTTCCATATTGCCTGAGGTAATTTCTCTAAATGTTTCTTTATCAAGGTTCTCAAGAAATTCTGGCTTGAAAAGGTCCATTTGATCGTCGATATAAGCTTTTCTTAGGCACGCAGAGAGAGCCATTGCGCCTCTGTATTTCTTGCCTTCATAAAAAGTTTCAAATTTCTCGCCTGTTGAAAAATCATTATACGCAAAATTTATTGTGTTGAAAAGAAACAATAATTCCAAGTCTTCTAGGTTGTGGCCAAAGGTTTCATCTTCCCATTTCGGCAGTTTTATACTGCCTTGGCCATAATTTTCTGCAAAATCTTTTGCCTGCTCTTTAATTCTGCCATAATCTATTGAAACATGCTTCAGTTCTGGAATTATCTGCCTTACTGATTCTAAAACAGGGATGTGAATTTTCTTAGAGGCCATTTTAATTTTTATTTTGGAAGAGTTTTCAGATATTCATTAAATGCTGCTTCTGAATTCAAATCAGGATTTTTCATTAGTTCTATCTGTATTGCATATGCCTCATCATATGCCTCTTTTGTTGTTTTAAATTTAGGGCCGTCTGTTCCAGGAGCAACAATTCCTGCAAGCCCATATGCTGCAATTGTTCTTGCGCATAAAGTGCATGAAAATCTGTTAATGACTGTTTTTTCATTATTGTTTGGATTATATCCTGCTACTACAAGAACCGCGCCCTTGACAAAATATGATTTATTCAATGCATCTAGAATTGCCCATTGCTCTGCGTGATATGCGTGGCAGTATTCTGCCCTTGTTCTTGGGGGAATATGCAATTCCTCGCGAGGGCAAGTTTTACATGGCTCATAAGGCGGCTTGTTAAATCCTCTTCCAATAACATCAGTATCAGAGTTTACAATTATGCTTCCAAAATGCATTCTAAGGCATGGAGATTTTTTTGCCTCGTCCAATGCGAAATCCACGCATTTGTTCCAATTAACTCTTTTCATCCACTCTAATAATTCTGCCATTTTTATTTGTCAATATGGTCATATTTTTTGAAAAAATCATAGCAAATGCCCGCCTCAACTTCGATTTTCTGGGTTTTTCTGTCAATTAATGTACTCATATAATCCATCATGCTTATTTTGCTCCTGCAAACTCTTCTTACAATGCCATTTAACGGCGGATATGAAAATTCTTTTTCATCAAGCATTATTGTAGGCATTTCAAGAGCATATGCAGCACCCATGAAAAAAATAGCTTTTCTTTCCCAGTCACCCATGCTCGGGAAATAAACAGCATTCAAATCAGCGTTCTTAAATTCATTCAAACTTGTAATGTTTTCAGGCGTCACAATGTTCATGCCTTTTTTATTTAGTTCAAATATCTCTGGGAAATTTCTTGAATTTGATGCAAGAAAAATAGTTTCAATTTTGTCAAGGCTTTCTTTTTTTGGGGTTTTTTCATATTCGCTTTTCAGGATTTTGTTGTTGCTTCTGAGAAAATCAATCGCTGCATCAATACTGTTAAAGTTTACATCTGCAATTTGTTCAAGCAAAGGGTCTTTTTGCTCATTTTCGTCTGCAATCATGACATAATTTCCGAGAATTTTTGAAGCTCCGATTTCCCCATAAGTCATTGTTCCTCTTGTTTTGCCTTTTGGAAAGCACGCAAGGAATATTGGAGACTCTTCTGCCTCTTTCATATCATCAATGACAAGAGGGGCTATCGCAAACTGCCTATGTTTCCTCGGGTCTGCAAAATCATGCTCAGGCAATGCATTAATTATTCTATCTCTGAAAGAATAAAAGCTTCCTGCCAAGTAAATCTTGTCTTTTTTGTTTTCTGTCATTTTATCCAAGAACACCAGAAGCAGTCATTGCCAATGTTAATGAACCTTCATCTGCCTCTTTTGTTTTTGAATCACTCAATGGCTCAAGAACATCAAATTGAATTGCATAGATTCCATTTTGCTTGATTCTTTCCTTGTATCCTGGAAATTGCAAATATTTTTCTTTTGCTTCAGAAATGCTTTGCGCATCTGGCATGACATCCTTGAAAGATACTTGTTTGAAAAATTGGTCTAATGAATCATAATGCTTTGCGCTTTTGACCACGGCTTCTATATGGTCTTCAATCTCTGGCTCGCCTTTTTCAAGAAGCTGAAATTCAATTATATCATAACCACTCATTTTTCTGTAATTTTTCATAGGAACTGAAAAATCAGGAACTCTGCCGTCAATTTTCTTTTTTCCTTCTTTAATAAAACCAAAATATGGATGAAAAACCTGAATTTTCCAGTAATAATTGACATTAGCTAACATTTTCCCAAATCCCGAGGGTGATTTTTCAGTTGGAAGTTCATATTCCGAGCCCCTAAACAGAACAGTTTCTTTTTCCCTCATTTTTTCGCCTCAGCTGGAAAAGAACCATGATAAGAAATTAGGCGCATTTAGTTTTACACGCGGTCTTGTAATTTCCTGGTAATTCAGGCGGAATTTGTCCCATAGAATTTTTTGCATAACTTCCTTGCTTTGTGCAAATCTTTCATCAAGATTCTGCTGAACCTCTTTTTTGAATTTGTCTCTTAGTTCCTTGTCATCTCCAAGAGTAATTCTAGATTTTTTGGCATATCTTTCGATTTCTGGGCCGTAGAGTTTTAAAGGAAGGATCCATGTTTTCAGATAAAATCCATCTCCAAATCTATTTGCTCCATCATCTAAGAAATAAGGCAGAGTCTCTGGATTTGGGTCATAAACAAAAGGATAAGCATCTATTCCTGCTTTCACATATTTTTCAAAAGTGTGCCATCTTTCTTCTTCAAGGAAAGCATATTCTGAAGGCATCATTCCAGTGGCATTCAGGAAACTTTCTGTATCTGTTCCCTTGAAGCTGCAGAGCAGGCCGAAATTATTCCGCTCTCCAACTTTATTCAGCAAATGCTTTTCTATTGTTCCGCTTTTTTCAAGGGATTCAATAAAATGTCCTGTTGTAAGATTTGTATCGCCCTGAACAAAAACTTCATCGTCAAGCTTTCTTTTTTCCAATTCCCTGAGAGAAAGCAGCCATTGCTCTACAGCAAGAGTAGGCTCGCCTCCTGAAGGGCGATAATTGTTTAATGGGCCTTCACAGCTTCCATTTCCTTGTGCATGCAATTCTCTGGCTTTTTCAAATTCATCAACAATTTGAGAAATAGAAAACCAGTCCGGATTGTTTTTTTCACTGCCGTCTTTGCTTATATCATCAACATAGCACCAAGGGCAATGAAGATTGCATCTCTTGAGCTGATAGCAAAAAGTGTTATTATATTTGGCAATTTCAGACAAATCTCCGGATTCATTCATTGCGTAATGCGCCCAATAAGGCATGTCAAATTCTTCTGCATTTACCCTGAAAATTGAAAAATTATCCTTAAAATTAATTGCATGCCCGCCTTTGTCCTGCATAACTTTTTCGCTAAAAGCCTTAATGTTTATTTTTACGCGGGAATAATCGCCTGGAAGTTTTGTCCTTACTTCAATATCTTTTTTCTGGGCAGTGCCCTGAAAATTCGCAAGGAGAATCTGCAATTCGTTATTTTCATTTTTAGAAACAACCTTCTTTCTGAAAAAATCATTCTGCTTCACCCAATCTTTTATGTCTACCATCCTTACACCTGTTTTTTGAAAAAGAGTTCAATGTGCTTCTATTTAAAAACAAATTTGCAAGATAAAACATATTAATCAAAATATATAATAAGATATGGAAATAATATAAAAGCTAAGTCAATAGAGAAAAATATAGGATAAATAAAATTTTTAAAATGGCGATAATAAAATCATATATCAAGCTTGAAGAAGTAATTGAAAATAATAAAAAAACAGTCAAACTTCTGAAGATTAAGATAACTCCGACTATTGAAGAATTGGGGAGAGAAAAAAGATATCCTCAGATTAAGGGGTGGTATACTGTAGATGATTTAATTGAAACCCTCGCTGAATATAAAATGGGCCATAAATCAATTGAATTTTACAGTGTTTGGCCATTAAAACTTAATAATTTGCTGGTGGAAATTGATAAAAAATCTGATAAGCTTGCCAAAGATCCAAAGATGATTGAGAAATACAGCAAAAAACCGACAAAGGACAAATTTTAAAACATTTTTAAATCTCTTTTTCTTTATTCTATCGGCAAAATGAAAAATTTTACAGACTTTTTCATCAGCAGGCCTGATGAAGAGATAAAAAGGATTTCAGCTGAATTTGGCTTTGATAGAGTCATCTTTGTAAAAGAAATTAAAGAGATTTCAGATTTCAAGGATATTGAAGATTATTCTTTTATTCTCATCAATACTCAGGACAAGACAAAAATGAGGCAGTTTATTGACAAAGCCCTGGCAAGGAATAAAAAAATCATCATTCAGGGCAAGGATGGCAGTTTAAATCGCGCTGCGCTTGAAACAAAGAGGATTTTCATGCTTCTAAGCCCAGAAGCCGAAGCAACTAAGGATTTCCAGAATTACAGAAACTCAGGGCTTAATCAGGTTCTTTGCAAGATTGCTGAAAAAAACAAAGTCATCATAGGAATTTCTTTCTCAGAATTGCTAAAAATAAAGTCAGACAAAGAGCTTGCAGAACGCATTGGCAGAATCATGCAAAACATCTCGCTCTGCAGAAAATACAAGACAAACATGCGGCTCGCGAACTTTTCATCAAAAAAAGAGAATTTGCGCGCGGCAATGGACTTGAGAAGTTTCGGCTTTGCAATAGGAATAACTCCTGAGCAAGCAAACAATTCATTAATTCAATAAAAAACAAAAAATCAGGGCATAACAGAGCCAGTCTAGATCCGAAGATCGAGACGGATTGCTCCATGCCCAGATTTCTATATATTTATAAGAAATTTTTGTTTAAAAATTTTTACATTATTAGAAAAACACAATAGCGGCATATCCGACGGCATTTTTATATCCCTCTTCTTTTGCAATGTCTGCAGAAGTGTAATAATCAAGAACAGCAACCTCTGAAGAATATTTTCTTGCAAATTCTATTGCAACAGAAATAGGGCCTGCACCGCAGATTGTTGTTTTTGAAGAAATTTTCATGAAAGCCAAAACATCCAAATTACAAATCGCGTTGATTGCCTTGTTATCGAGGGCATAAAGCTGCTTTTTTATATCTGCTGTAAAAGGCATGAAGCCGTACATATAGCCAAAATGAGTAAAATCAGAGCTTGCAATTATCATGGCATTCTTTTTTGATTTTTTAATCGCATCAAAAAGCAAGCTAGCTAACTCGCCGCAAGAGTCCGGCGAATAATTATTTATTAAAATCGGCAAAATTTTAAAATTCTTGAAAAAATACTGCAAAAAAGGAATCTGGACTTCTATAGAATGCTCAGCCAAATGCGCATTCTCGTCTTTTTTCAGGCCGATTTCTTCTTTTGATGCAAGTTCTAGCAATTTTTTTCCAAATTGGCAGTCATTTTTGGCTATTCCAAGAGGTGTTTCAAAATCCTCCATAGACAAGGAAAAATCCGAAGTTGCATAGCCCGTATGATTTGTGCCCAAAATGATAAATAATTCCGGCCTTGCCTTTTCTTTTTTCCATGATTCAGAAATTGCATAATAAACTTCAGCAGCCGCCTTGCCAGAATAAATATAGCCTGCATGAGGAGAAATTCCTGCAATAATTTTTTTCTTTATTCTTTCAATTTTTAAATTCTCAGCAAGTTTTTTGATTGTTTTTTTCAATTCATCAGCATCAGAGGGATAAAACTTGCCTGCGTATGCTTCTTTTCTCATTTTTCAATGGAAATTTTTTTAATAAGCATCTCTTTTGTTTCGCGGGAATATTTTCTAAGCTCCTTAAGCAAATCTTCAGGATTTCTAACTTTTCTTGCAATAATTGCAAAGATTTTTCCTTTTTTAGAAAAAGTTTTTCCATACTTGGCCTTGAAAGAATCTGCATGCTTTTTCATTTCAATTGGAGGGCCGGATATTTCCAGTTTTGCAAGAGGTTTTTTATAAATAACATGCAAAAATCCCTTGTTTTTGACAATATCAAAGAAGAATTTTGATTCCAAAACAGCAAAACCTGTTTTCTTCATCAAATTGATCAGGAAATTTGCAAGCCTGAGAGATTTTGCGCCAGCAATATCCAACCTGTCTGAAATTGATTCTATTACAAAAGTGCAAAATTCAGCTTTTTTTGCTTTTGCGATTTTTTTCAAATCTAAAGACATGTCAATCTTGACTTTGAAAAATTCATTGCTTGGTTTTTTCATAAAATCATGGGCTGATTTCAAAAAAAGCAGGAAAGTTTCTGAAGAAAGAGCAGCAGTAACGTTTCTTTCTTTCTGAACAGGGTCTATCAAAATCAAAGGAGATATCAATTTTGATTCATTGAGCAGAACGAGAACATCGTTCTTGTTCTTGTAATGTTTTGCAGGATCAATTATTATTTTCTTTTCAGGATTCCACTTCGCAGCGGCTTTTAATAAATTTAAAAAAGAGCCAAAATAAATGCAAAGAACCTCTAAAGAATATCCGCTAAAACCGCGGATATATGATTCTGCGCCATAACATCCCTGGACATAGCAGAAAGTCTTTGCAAGCCTTATTTCATCTGCTAATTTCTTGTTTTTAGAAACTTTGTTGATGACATATGAAACATGCAGAGGAGAAATGTCTGTGATATTCAGTGCCTGAGAAGCTTTTTTTATTTCAAGTATTGGAACAATCTCTATGAATGTGTTTTTATAAATAAGATTGAAATAATCCCTTGAACCGTGGATTCTTTTTATCTTAACGCCCTTCTTCGCAATTTTTTCAAGAACTTTTGCAAGAAGCTCTGATAATTGATTTGATTTCTCCTTATAGCGAGAATAATCAAATCTCACGAAAACATCAATATCATATCTTTCTGTTTTTCTAATAATAGTATCTTTTGCAAGAGAGCCTCCAACAAATGCCTCAGCTTTTATTTTCGCTTTTTTCAATTCAGAATTCAAAAGAGCAGAGAATTCGGCTGTTATCTCAGCAACTCGGCAAAGCTCTTTTTCAGAGGGCTTTATCAGCAATATTTGGCCTGCAAAAATCTCCTTTATTTTTTTAGTATCCATAAAAAGAATAAGCCAAAGATATTTTTAAACTGTTTTATTTTTTCTTAGAAGCCTGTTCTTCTTGTTTCTCAAGCTTTTTGACTTCATCCATATTCTTGCCTCTTCTGAGCTGGAATGAAGAAGCGATGTCAATAATATATTTTCCCTCTGCTAATCTATAGACAAGAGGTTTTCTTTTGAATATATTCACAAGGTCTATCTCAAATTTGCCTGGTTTTTCAACGCGGATTGACTCTAAATCAAGAATTACTGGTTTTTCATCTTCAAGGCCGACAATATCTTTGATATCTTTTGTAATCTCTTCCCTGTCTTCAGGAGTCAGTTCCTCTGTCTCTTTTTTCAAGTCCTCCATAGCCTCCTGTCTTACGAAAAAGAAAAATCTGCTTCCGCAGGGGCATCCTTCAAGAATCTCTTTTGACGCATCTGGATAGAATTTTCCGCAATGAACGCATTGATGAGGCATTTTAATATATTAAAATAGAATCATTACTTAAAAAAGATTTGGGTTATACTATTATATAATATACTGTTTATTTGCCCTTAAGCAAAAGCTGCATCTTTGTCGGGTCTTTCTTGATTTCTCTGACAATAGATGCCGGTCCAATTACAGTCAAAACATCCTGCTGGCCTACAAGCAGATCAGCGATTGATTTTCTGATATAAATCCCTATTGGGAGATTTGAAGATTTCGGAGAAAAAACCGCAAGCTCAATTCCCTTGAATTTTTTTGACTTGCCTATTTTCCTCATTGTTTCTTCAATCAAATCTGCCTCTTCTTCTGCCCTCAATCTGCCCTGCATCAGCAGAATTTTGTCTTCTCCAATCATGCTAAGAATTTTTGTTATTCGCTTAAATGAGCTTAAAGGCTCTATGGCACTAAACGGAATGAATTGCAAAGTCAGTTTCATTTTTCTTTTTCTCCATTTTTATTTTTTTGATTAATTGTTCCTTTCTAAGAAACATTATTTTAGAAGGAATATCTAGAATATCAGTATAATCAAAAATAAAGCTGTGACCGTTTGCAAGGCTCATGGTAAATATTTTTTCAAAAATATCATAATCTAGTTTAACCCAGCCTCCAAATTCCAAGCCATATTTTGAACTCAGCTCATTGCTCAATCTTGCTGCGAGCTTTCTTGCATCACTTACTTCAGACATCGCAGCCTGTAAATTTTTCATATCGCCTGCTTCATCTCTTTGCAATTTTTCAAGCTGTTCTTTTGAATCCATTTTTTAATTTTATTAAACTTTTTTGACTAATTTGAATAGTGATTCGTAAAACTCTTCAAGATTCTTTCCGAATTTGGCGCTCAAGCCCACAACATCATACTCTGGGAATGCCGATTCCATTCTTTTTATGTTTGCTTTTCTCAAATCAATCTTGTTCGCAACAATCAGTACAGGGATTTTTCTTGCAACAAGATTTCCAATGATGGTTATATTGACTTGAGAATATGGGTTCTGCGTCGCATCCAAAACAACAATTACTGCATCCATGTCATCAAGCCATTTAATTGATTCAATAACTCCTTTTGTAGCTTCTTTGGCTCTGGTTTTTGCCTCTTTCTTGCTCAAGCCGAATTTAACGAAATCTTCATAATCAATTTTTGTTGCAATTCCAGGAGTGTCTATAAGTTTGAGTGTTAGTGTCTTGCCGTTGTATTTTACCTCAACTTTTTCCTTGATTTGAATCTCTCGAGTTTCGTGAGGGATTTTTGAGACTTTGCCAAGCTCCTCTCCAAGCCAATCCTTGCATAACCTATTAGCAAGCGAAGTCTTGCCTGCATTTGGAGGGCCGTAGAAACCCAATTTTATATCTCTTTTAATAGAAAAAAGATTATAGAAAACTCTTTTAACAAAATTTTTTATTATTTTTATCACCATTTTTAATAAATCTTAAAATTAATAGATATTAATCTAAGATGATTAATATTTGTATTTTTTAAATCTTTTTGTCGTTTTTGATCAAGATTTTATTGAGGCGCTTGGGCTTTTTTTAGCTTTGTTTTTTGAAAAAGCATGATCAATCTGCTCTGAATTCCAGCCAGCCTGTTTTAATTTCTTTCTTATCTCTTCTTCATTCAGGCCGTGAACCTGTGAAGTCTGGATAAAAGACATTATATTATTCAAATCAAGAGGATTTTTGAAAAGGCTTTTTTCATAATGAGTTTTATAATACCATTTCAGTCCATAATAACCTCCGCCAAGCGCTGCTGCAACAAAAATAATAATCCAGACAACCAGTCCAATAGGCTTGCAGTCTTCTGGGCAAGTTTTGGTAGTCTCTCCAAGATTTTTTTCACAGATTTTATTTCCGCATGAAAGAATCACAATGCCTGGAAGCTGGGAAAAAGCAGATGAGGCTGAAAATCCCAAATCTATATAATTGTAAAGCCCCAGGATTGCAAAGTTTATTGCTGCAGTTTGTCCTGAGCTTAGGCTTGAAAATTTAAATCCTATAGCATTGCTCAATTCCTGCTTGCCGTATGATGAATAATTCTGGTCAAAACTTACTGAAGGAGCAGAGATTCCTGAAGGCAGTTCAACCGCAAAAAACACATCTTGCAAATCATTCAAGGGAGTGATTTTTAATGTGAAAAAAGTGATTATCCCGATGTTTTGGCCAGAAACCTGGGCTGAAATTCCCTCAACATTTGCTTTCAGCACTAAATTTGAATTCTGCCATGAGGCAATTGCATTCTTCATAACTTGTTCTGTTTTTTCTGCTTCTCCTGCGCCTAATTGTGAAAGCAATGAAGGAGAAATTTTTTCAGAATCAACAGGGATTTCAATTTCCTGGAATTTCACTGTTTGAAGAGAATCAGGAATAAGTAGTGCATCAAGCTCTCCTTTCAGCGAAGCCCAATCTGGATTTGCCTGAGTGCTTGAATTGTCTATTGATATCAGAGAGGCATTCAAAACATTTGGGGCCATCCCCAAGCCTGCAAGCACTGAACTTATGTTGCCTGAAAAAGAAGAATATCTTGAAGAAAGATTTGAAATAGCAGCTGCAAAACTCTGCAGTTTTATTTTTTTATTGATTATTTCTGTCTGAACCTGAGTTTTCAAAGAACTTATGTTGCTGACAGTTATAGGAATTGTTCCGATTAAAGGAGTTCCAAGATAAAGCTTCAATGAATAATTTCCTGTTGCTGAAGGAGCTGTGAAATTTGCAGCTGAAAGAGGCACAACAGTATAATTCATATTTACCCTTGCAGCGGTTTTATTTACCTCATAAAATTTTGTCGTGGTTCCTGCTGAAGTGTTAAGCGTCGCATTTACTGAAATCTGCTGTGTTGTAGAAATTCTGAATGGAATAACACAGCCTTTTGTTCCTGAGCAGTTTGCATAATTTCCGACATATTCCTGCAATGCTGAAGTTAATGATGCTGCATCAAATTCAATAACCTTGTTCAAATTCTTATATCCTGTTTCCTGATAATAAAGCGCGAAATCTTTTTTCTCTGTGTCTGAAAGACTTTCAGGAAGGCCTTGCTTTCCGCAGTATTTTTTTGAGGTTTCCATTTTGATAGAATATGTTTCATCAAAAGAAGTGTCATAGATGCAGATGAAATAATATCCTGCCTGGCTTATGTTATAATCCATCTCGCAAGTTTTTAGTTCATAATCTGAATTTGGCTCTGCAATATCGCAGTCTGGAGATTGGGGATTTTCAGATTGTTCTGGATTATACACAAACATCATCAAATTTCCTGAAGAAGTTCCTGTTTTCTTTACCTTGGCGCCCAATCTTAACCTGTCTGTCTTCAGCATAAGAACTTTTTCGCATAAAGGCATAGAGCTTGAAGATATGTTGGCCTCGCCTGAAGCTGAAGCATCATAGCATTCGCTTGGCTTCAGATCATAGCACCAGTCTCCGCTTTCATTATATTCAAAATCTGTTTCATTGTCATTCAACAAATCAATCTGAATCGGGCTTTGGCCGACACAGGTTGTATCAGGAGAATTTCCAGAAATAGAAAAAACCAAGGAATTTATTGAAGGAACTTCATTGGCTGTAATTTTGAAGCCAAGAGTCTTCTCTCCATTAACACTCATTGAAGAAGTTCCAGAGCCTACTGCTGAATAATCATAAGAGCAGTTTTCAGGATAGCATGAAAAATTAATCGCGCCATAGCCTGGAATTTGCGCAGCCAAGTTTAAAAAATCAACAAGTTTTATTGTTTGAGTGCTGCTTCCAATAACTGCTTTCAGCAGAGAATCTGCTGATTCATTTGCAAGACTCAGATTAAAGCTGCCGTCAATCACTTCATTGAATGCAAAATCTGTTTTTGCAAGACTCAAGCTGTTGTTTGCAATGCTGTATCCTGCAAGAGCATTTGGAAAAACACAGACTAATAAAATACTGCTGATTGACAGAATAATCAATATACCAAACAAAACTTCTCGTTTCATTCTCTCCTCTTTTTATATCGATAAATAAAGAATAAGATGTTTAAAAATGTTTTTTACCCTACTTTTTCTTTCTCTTCTTTTTCACAGCTTTCTTTTTCTGAGTTACATGATTCATAAACCAGTAAAATGCTGCTATTGCAAAAATTGCAATGACAATATTCCAGAATGTAAAGAATGGAATAGGCAATGCTCCTAAAAACTGATAAATTTTCCATTTGCAAGAGTCTGGCTGTCCTGGGCAGATTATACATGTTGTAACATTTAATGCTCCTGAAGATGTTGTTGTTTTGCTAAAATTACCAATGCATTCGCCTAAAATTTTTTCACCTGTTGAGGTATTTGTCCTATTGTAAACAAAATTGCATAAGCTTCCATTCCACTTGCATTTGCAGTCTGAAATAAGAAAACCTCCGACAATATCGCCGCATTTGGGATTTCCATTTAGATTTATATTGCATGGGTCTAAGCCACAGGTGCTTGAGTTTGTGTATTCAGAGCAGCTTGACAATGTTTCTATATCACAAGATGAGCAGGTTGCATTCCAATAGCATCCTGGATTTTTATTGCAGTTTGAATCTGATAATGCATGACAATCATCTCCTAATCCTGCAGCGCATTTTAGATTTCCTTCAGAATCTTCAACCAAGTATTCCTTGCTTTTGCATCCGCAGACAAAAGGATTTGGAAGTATTGAATCTTTTCCTGCGCTGATTCCATTGCAATAGTCAGGAGGGCTTCCTTGAACACAAGCGCCAATCAGTGTTCCGCTTCCTGCACTGCATCCAGGAATATTTATTGCTGTTGTGACAGCTGAGCTTTGCTTGTTTCCTGTCACATTGTCTGTCACGTTCCATGTCAGATTATAATTTCCTGAATGGAAATAACTTCCTAAAGCAGTTACATCAGCAATAGATGCGACAATTGTTCTTGGAACAAGCGCTGTAAATGCGCTTGTATTTGTAAAAACAGTTTTTCCATTGATAGTAATTTTTGATGAGACATCTCCTGAAACATCATCAACAATTGTCGCATTTATCACAATTGGCGGAGATAAAATTGTCCCGTTCGCATTCAGGGATTTGACTCCAGAAGTATTTACAGAATTAATCGCAACAAGCGGCGGCTCGTTTGACGAAGTATTATCAAGATGCAATTGCATTGTCACATTGCCTGATGCCCCGCGGGCATCTGTGACCTTCAATGTCACAGGCACTGTGCAGTTGCCCGAGCACATTGTGTAGGAATTGGTTGCGTTTGAGGGGGTTGAAGAAAGTGCTACACAACCAGTAGAATAAACTGCAAATTCTGCATCCCTAGGCCCTCCTTCACCGCATCCCCACCCACCACCAGTAAATACTGACATTGTTCCATTTGGATAACAGGTGTCTTTGTCTGGACCATAAGGTGTACGTTTTAGTCTATTATTTGCTCCAAGATTAAAAACCATAAAATACAATTTATCTTTCTCTAAAAAGATTGGATTATCAAAAATTATTTTTTGAGTTGCATAATTTGAATTTGAAAGAGTGATAGTTTTTTGAGCAGCCGGATCAACCAGTGTTCCTGAAGGTTGGCAAGGCGCATAGGCTGTTTCAATGCTTATTATAACAGTTCCATCACCAGTTCCTTTTTTTAAAGCTGCTGAGAACATAGAGTAATAACTTGTTTTTGATACCTTGAAGCTCTGGGCTGTTTTAGTGAACACAGAATCTGTTACTTGATCAGCCGGAACAGTGCATCCTTGGTCAAAAATTTGTTGAGTGTTTGCCAATGCATTATCGCAAACAGAATAATTTGTTCCGTCTCCAAAAGTCCATTCATAAGCAACAATCGGGTCATCAGCATCATAAGAAGCAGAAGCATCAAAAGTTATGTTCGTGCTCAAGTTATAGTATCTGTCAGATGCAGGCGATGAAATGCGCGCGACAGGCGCTTGATTCCCTGTTCCTGAAACATCAAGCTCACCATAAGCCAAATCTTTTGAACTTATATTTTTATCAATTGCATACGCTTTGAAATAATATTTCCCTTCACAATCGCCTACTTTTGAATCACTAACCTTCCATTCTACAAAAGTCCTATTACTCATTTGCCCTGTTGTTGTTAAATTTTTTACATTATCATCAAGCAAGGTATTACATCCCAAAGCTTTCAAAGGATTACCAACCATCCAAACTTCAAACAAAACAGGAATTCCGCCTAAATTCTGACCATCAACAGCAAGAAGAACAGTG
>PEVX01000009.1 GCA_002780285.1 Candidatus Pacearchaeota archaeon CG06_land_8_20_14_3_00_35_12 | reverse complement strand
AAATCACACAATTTATTATTTGATTCTTGTTAATTCTTAAATCTGGGTGTGCATCACCACAGGCTTCGCCACATGCAGCATTTCCACAGTCGCCTTCTAAGCATGCTTGAGACGCATTAAGCTCCTGAATGCAGTCTGTTGTGCACTTCTCAGCTGTTTGAGGAACACTCATCGAATTATCCAGCCAAATTTCTGGAACAGCCTCATCTGATTTTGTTGTTGCGATGACATAGAAATT
The DNA here is from genome assembly GCA_002780285.1 of Candidatus Pacearchaeota archaeon CG06_land_8_20_14_3_00_35_12. Taxonomy (GTDB): domain Archaea; phylum Nanobdellota; class Nanobdellia; order Pacearchaeales; family PEVX01; genus PEVX01. Next base: position 18,162 of record PEVX01000009.1, on the reverse strand, counting down.
CTGGGCGTCATTTGTATTGAAAGAATATAACGCGCCGGCAAGATTTACAATTACCCATGGCGTGCTTCCAAGAGCGGCTTTGTTGATTGCCCCGAACTCCTTGGCCTGCTCTGCAACACTTCTTGAAGTTTCTTTTCCGCTGATATTGACAGATATCTTGCTCAATGACAGATAATTCTCATCTGTTATGTTAGTTACACTTTTGCTTCCAATCACTGTCACAATTCCATTAATTGAATTTTTCACATAAACCCCTGTTTCATTGCCATAGATATAAACTAATCCGAGGTTCGGGTCTTTTTCATGCGCATATTGAAGATAATAATCTGTAAATTGTTCAAGCGCAGATTCAATGTCTTTCTGCGAGCCCTGAAAAATATAAGTGTCAATTATCCTGTAGCTTTCCCCTTCAAAATTCTGGCTCAAATCATAAAAACGGACTGCCTTTGGCGTTGATACGCCATAATTCATTCTTGCAGAAAGCGACGCCAAGATTCCTATGAGTATTACCGCTGAGATTATATAGAACTCAGCCTTTTTGCTCTTTAGAAAATGGAATTTCATTTGCCTCTTTTATCTATTTTAATCAAATCCTCGAAGATTTATAAATATTTATAATTTAAAATTTTCACTTAATTAGATTTATAAATATTTATATATTGCAAAAGTTTGTTTTAAAAATGGACTCGTAGCTCAGCTGGTAGAGCACTGGACTTTTAATTAAGCTCTCTTTGCAAAAGAGACTTTGGAGAGAAAAATAAAAAGCTATCCAGGTGTCGCGGGTTCGAATCCCGTCGAGTCCATGGTTATTTCTATATTACATTAGAAAAAATCAAAAAACCAAAAGGTTTAAATACCATCGGCGATGAATGTTTAGTATTGCTAAGTTGTCACTGCTTACATAAAAATTTTACGCTCTTTAGGAACTATGTATGCTTTTGATTCAATAATTTAGCGATATTTTAACCAAATTTTAACTAATTAAGCTAAAAATGCATATTCTCCAACCAAAACATTCTAAACTAAAACAGCAGGAAGTTCAAGAGTTACTTAAAAGGCTTAACATAACTGCCGCTCAGCTGCCAAAAATCAAAAAAACCGACCCTGCACTGCCTTTAGACACAAAACCAGGAGAGGTTATTGCAATTGAAAGAAAAAATCCCAAAGGAAAAAAAGCGCTTTATTACAGAATTATTGTTGCTTAATCATCAATATATTTTTTAATATTTTTTAATTTTTTAGAAAAAAATGGAACAAAATTCAAACAAGAATCCGAGCGTAAAAAACGGAAAAGATTTTACTGGATATGACCAGCATATTCTTATAAAAAATTATCTTAAGACTCATTCTCTTGTTGAATCAAACATTATTTCTTTCAATGATTTTATTGAAAACAGGCTTCAGCAGATAGTCCATGAAGTAAGCGATGCTTTGCCAAAAGAGGATATTGAGATTGAACTTGGAAAAATTGTTGTTGAAAGGCCGAATATCATCGAGGCAGACGGTTCAAAAAAAGCGATTCTGCCTTATGAGGCGAGACTGAGAAATCTGACATATAGTGCTTCAATCACACTTGAGATAACAATTAAAAAAGACGGCAAGAAAGATTTCAACACTGTCGAAATCGGAAGAATCCCGATAATGGTCAAGAGCAAGTTCTGCAATTTGGATGGTATGGACAGGGAAAAATTAATTGAAAATTACAACGATCCTATGGATTCAGGAGGATATTTTATCATCAATGGAAATGAGAGGCTTTTGATTATGATTGAGGATTTGGCTCCAAATCTTATTTTTATTGAAAAAATTGCAGACAAGCCGACATTGAGAATGTTCTCTTCAAGAGGCGCATACAGAATTCCGCTTTCTATCCAAGAAGCAACAGACGGGATTTTTACACTTTCTTTCAGCAGATTCAGAAATCTTCCATTGATTCCGATGATCAAAGCATTAGGGCTTGTAAGAGATTCAGACATTATGAAATACATCGGCAAGGAATATGATTCTGTTATCGTAAATCTGTATGAGCATGCTTCAATGCAGAATGTAAATGATGCAATGCTTGCAATTGCAGAAAAAATGGGCCTTGAGGAAGGAAAGCGCGAGATGCTTGACAAGATAAAATCAAGAATTGACACATACTTGCTGCCCCATATAGGATTAAAGCCAGAAGACAGGGAAGAAAAGGCAAGAACTCTTTGCAAATTGCTCAAGCAATTTTTGATTGTCACAAAAGAAAAGAAAATAATGACAGACAAGGACCATTATGCAAACAAGAGAATAAAATTATCAGGAGATTTGCTTTCTGACCTTTTCAGAGTCAATTTAACAATTCTTATCAGGGATATCCAGCACAAGCTTCAAAGAATTATCAAAAAGAAAAAAATGTATTCCCTGAAAACTCTTGCGAAAGCAACTATGTTTGCGCATCGTATTGAAAGCGCAATCGCGACAGGAACATGGATTGGAGAAAGAACAGGAGTCACTCAAAATATGGATAAGACAAACTACCTCGCAATGCTCAGCAAATTGCAGATGGTTGTAAGCATGCTTCCTGCAGAGCAGCAGAATTTCCCTGCAAGAACACTTCATCCAACTCACTACGGAAGATTCTGCCCAATTGAAACTCCTGAAGGAACAACAATCGGACTTAGAAAAAACCTGTCTATTCTGGGAAGAATATCCACTGCAATAGACATTGATGGAAAAAAATTTGTAGATGAACTTGAAAAAACAGGGATGAAAAAAGCCAAATCTTGAAAAAATGATAGACATATTTTACAACGGAAAATTTGTAGGCGAAATTGAGCTAGAGAACTCCCAGTCTTTTGTGGATTCTTTGAGAGAGAGAAGAAGAATTGGAGAATTTCCAGCAGAGATGAGCATAAGATTTGACGAAGAGCGCGAAGCAATTTTTATAACAACAGAAACAGGCAGAGTTTTAAGGCCGTTGATTGTTGTTAAAAATGGAAAATCTCTTTGTACAGAAGAGCATCTTGTTGCTGTTGCAAAAGGAGCTTTGTCATGGAATGATTTGCTGAAGCAGGGTGTTATTGAATATATTGATGCAGCAGAAGAAGAAAATTCTTTGATTGCAATGAATCCTGAAGGCATAACTCCTGAAAAAACTCATCTTGAAATTGATCCTACAGCAATGCTTGGATTAGTTACTTCGCTTGTTCCCTTCGCGAATCATGACCAAAGCGCAAGACTTGCAAGAGGAAGCAAAACCCAGAAGCAAGCTTTAGGATTATATGCTGCAAATTATTTGTGCAGGCTCGATACTGATGTTTCTGTTTTACATTATCCCCAAAAACCAATTGCTCGTTCTTTTGTTTATGATTCTGTTGACTTCTATCCTGCCGGCCAGAATATGGTTGTAGCTATTTTGCCTTATGAAGGATATAACATGGAAGATGCAATTGTAATGAACAAGGCATCTGTCGAAAGAGGACTCGGAAGAAGCACTTATCTCAGGCCTTACACTTCAATTGAATTGCATTATGCAGGAGGATTATCAGATGAAATCGGACCTATAAGCAAAGATGTTTCCGGATACAGGACAGAAAAAGCCTACAGATTTTTGGAAGATGACGGGATTGTTTATCCAGAAGCAAAATTAGGCGGAAACGACGTTGTTGTCGGAAAAACTTCTCCGCCAAAGTTTCTTTCTGAAATGGGCGAGATAAGCATTAAGGCAAGAAAAGAAAATTCAACAATAATCAGGCAGGAAGAGCAAGGAACTATTGATGATGTTTTCGTAACAATTGATACAGAAGGAAATAAAATTATTCAGGTAAGAACAAGAGATACAAGATTTCCAGAATTAGGAGACAAATTTTCAACTTCTCACGGACAAAAAGGAGTTTTAGGAGCATTAGTTCCTGAAGAAGACATGCCATTTACATCAGCAGGAATGCGGCCTGATATTTTGTTCAATCCTCACGCAATCCCAAGCAGAATGACAGTAGGATATCTGATAGAACTGCTTGCAGGAAAAATAGGATGCATGAAAGGAAAAATAATTGATGCAACACCTTTTACAAAATTAAGCATTGAAGAGCTTGAGAAAGAATTATTGAGCCTTGGCTTCAGCCCTGACGGAAAAGAAACACTTTATCATGGAATAACAGGAAAGCCTCTTGAGGCAAAAATTTACGTCGGAAACATGTATTATCTGAAATTAAAATACATGGTTGCAAACAAGATTCATGCAAGAGCTTCTGGAAAAGTCACTTTGCTTACAAGACAGCCTGTTGAAGGCCGTTCCAAAGGAGGAGCTCTCAGATTAGGAGAAATGGAGCAGGAAGCATTGGTAGCTCACGGCGCATCTTTATTGCTGAAAGAAAGATTTGATTCAGACAAAGTTGTTCTGCTTGTATGCTCAGACTGCGGAAGCATCGGTGTCAGAGACAAAATACACAAAAGAGAACTTTGCCCAATCTGCGGCCAAAATTCAAAAATGAATCCTATTGAGGTTTCATACGCATTCAAATTACTGCTTGAGGAATTAATATCATTGCATATTTTCCCTCATTTAATTTTGAAAAATAAATTTTCATACTAAAAAACAAAAATGGAAGCAATATCAAAACAAGTCAGAGGAATTTCATTCAGTCTTTTATCTCCTGAACAAATCAAGAGAATGGCTGTTGCAAAGATTGTAACACCAGAGCTTTATGATATGGATGGTTATCCTATTGACGGCGGATTGATGGACTTAAGGCTTGGAGCAATCGATCCAGGAGTAAGATGCAGAACCTGCGGCGGGAAATTAAAAGAATGCCTCGGGCATTTTGGAAATATTGAATTGGCAAGGCCGATAATGCATCTCAAATATATTCCTCTTGTTGAACTAAGCTTAAGATGCTTCTGCCATGAATGCGGAAGAATCTTGGTTGATCAGGAAACAATTGAAAAATTCACATTCAGAGGAAAGCCGCTTTTTGCCCAGCTGATTAAAAAAGCAAAAGACAGAAAAAGATGCCCGTATTGCAATGCAACTCATGAAAAAACAAAAATTGAAAAGCCAACAACTTTCTATATTGGAAAGAAAAGGGCATTTCCAACAACACTCAGGGCGATTCTTGAAAAAATTCTCAATGAAGATTTAAAACTTATCGGCGTAAATCCGCTTTCCGCAAGGCCTGAATGGAGCATTTTAACTTTGCTTCTTGTTCCTCCTGTAACAGTCCGTCCTTCTATCACTCTTGAAACAGGAGAAAGAAGCGAAGATGATTTGACTCACAAGCTCGGAGATATCATAAGAGCAAATCAAAGACTCTGGGAAAATCTGAATGCAGGAGCTCCTGAAGTTATTATAGAGGATTTGTGGGATTTATTGCAGTATCATGTCACAACTTTTTTTGATAATACTTTGTCAAGCGTTCCTCCTGCAAGACACCGTTCAGGACAGCCTCTGAAAACAATCACAGAAAGAATAAAAGGGAAAGAAGGAAGAATCAGGCATAATCTTGCTGGAAAAAGAGTTAATTTCTCCTCAAGAAGTGTAATTTCTCCTGAGCCAAACATGAATATGAATGAAGTTGGAATTCCTTTTGACATTGCAAAAATTTTGACAGTTCCTGAAAGAATAACATCTCATAATATGGAATATTTGAAAAATCTCGTTTCTCGCGGGGAAAATTATCCCGGAGCTACGTATATCATACGTCCTGATGGAAAGAAAAAAAGAATTACAGAAGAATTAAAAGAAGAGCTTTTGGAGGAGCTTGAAAAAGGCTATATTGTAGAAAGGCATCTGCAGGACAATGATATTGTTTTGTTCAACAGACATCCTTCTTTGCACCGTGCGAGTTTAATGGCGCATTATTCAAAAATTCTTCCAGGAAGAACTTTCAGGCTGCATCCAGGAACAACATTCCCATACAATGCAGATTTTGATGGAGATGAAATGAATGTTCATGTTCCTCAGACAGAGGAAGCAAGAGCAGAAGCAAAAATACTTCTTGATGTAATGGAGCATTTGATAAGCCCAAAAAATAATACTAATTTCCTTGGATGCATTGCAGATTCTTTGACAGGGAATTATCTGCTTACAAAATCAACATTGTCAAAAGAAGAGGCAGTTCAGATGCTTGCAAGCACAGGCCTGACTTTTGAGGAAATTGCCGCAAAAACAAAAAACTGGGGTAAGCATGTCGAGGGCAGAAAAGTATTTTCAGCGCTTCTTCCGAAAATAGATGCAGACATCAAGACAAAAGAGCACACTTCTTTCAAAATAAAAGACGGCGAGATTATATCAGGAATGATTGATTCAAATGCCATCGGTGTTGAAAGCGGGGCATTAATCAAAGAGCTTGATGAGGTTGTCGGAAGAAAAGAAACAATAAAAATTTTAAGAATGATTTTCGGGCTTGGAAGTGCATTCCTTTCAAGAAAAGGATTTTCAATTTCTCTTAATGATATTAATGTTCCTGAAAAAATAAAATCTATGACTTCTGAGATAATCAAGGAAACAGAGCATAAAGTCAATGATGTTTTGAATGCATATTATTCCAACACTCTTGAGATTCTTCCTGGCAAGACAAAAGATGACACAAGAGAAATCAAGGTTTTGCAGCTGCTTAATTCAGTGAGAAGCAAAGTCGGAGAAATGATTCGCGAGCAGATTCCAGAATCAAATCCTGTAAATGCGATGATTTTGTCAGGAGCAGGCGGAAGCATTTTGAATATCACGCAGATGGCTTGCTCTGTAGGACAGCAATCTCTTTGGGCAAGAAGAATTGACATCGGATATACTGCGAGAACTCTGCCTTTTTTCAAAAAATTAGATTATCTGCCTCGTGCGCATGGTTTTGTTTATTCAAGCTTTTTCAGGGGATTAGACCCTGATGAATTCTTTTTTTGTGCTATAACAGGAAGAGATTCTCTCATGGATACAGCATTAAGAACTCCTAAATCAGGATACTTGTACAGAAGACTTGTGAATGCATTGCAGGATTTGAGAGTAGAATATGATTACACTGTCCGTGACAGTTCTTCGAACATAATTCAATTTCAATATGGCGAGGACGGCGTTGATGTTTCCAAGGCGCATTTGAAGAAAAACAAAATTGCTCCTGGAGAATCAATAGGAACCATAACAGCGCAATCATTTGGAGAGCCATCAACACAAATGGCATTGAATGTATTCCACTTTGCAGGAGTCCAGGAAATGGCGATTGCAGTGGGATTGCCTCGTTTGATTGAAATTCTTAATGCAAGGAAAAGACCTTCAACACCTGCGATGGAAATTTATCTTGATTCAGAGCATAACAATGAAAATGATGCAAAAATTGTCGCAGAAAAAGTAAAACAGGTAAGGCTCTCAGACATCGCAGAATTAATAAACATTAATTTTACAGACGCAAAAATTGAAATTAAATTGGACAAGAATGCGCTAAGAGAAGCCCATGTAACAGCTCCTACTGTTGTAAAAGTTCTTACTGATGAGAATATCAAAGCAAAGCTGAATGATGATTCTATAACTGTAAAAGCAGAAGACATGCAGTTCAAGCAGATTTACAAAATGAAGGAAAAATTAAAATCTCTTCTTGTTTCAGGTGTTCCTGGAATCGAGCAGGTCTTGCTAGTGAAAAGAGAAAGCCAGTATGTTGTTCTGACAGCAGGTTCAAACCTTGCTGAGATTCTCAAAGTAAAAGGCGTAGACACTCATAAGACAATTACAAACGACATCAATGAAATTTCAGAAGTTTTGGGAATAGAGACAGCGAGAGAAGCCATAATCAGCGAAATTTACAAAGTTATTTCAAAACAAGGGCTTGATATTGACAGAAGGCACATTCTTCTTGTCGCAGACGCAATGACTTCTTCTGGAAGCGTCAAAGGAACAACAAGAATCGGAATTATCAGCAACAAATCATCTGTCCTTGCAAGGGCAAGCTTTGAAACTCCAATAAAGCATTTTGTAAATGCGTCATTGATTGGACAGGAAGACAGGCTTGCGAGCGTTATTGAGAACGTTATTTTAAATCAGCCAATCCCTGTAGGAACAGGGCTGCCTGGCTTGCTTGTAAAAGTCACAGGAAAACTTTCTGACGGAAAAGAAATAAAAGAAGTAAAAGAAAAATGAATCCAGAAGAAATAAAAAAGGCTGTTGAAAATAACAACTGTGTGTTCGGCAGCAGGCAGACTGTAAAATTGCTGAAGAAAAACAAAATTTCCAAGATATTTCTTTCAAATGACTGCCCGAGAGAGGCAGAAAAACAATTTAACGAGCTTGCAGGCGAAAAAATTTCAGTAAATACAGAAAAGACAAAACAAGAGCTCGCGGAAATATGCAAAAAGCCATTCCTGATTTCTATCATCGGCGTTATCGGAGAACTTCAAAAATCTGAAAAACCAGAGGCAAAAGAAGAAAAGAAAGAAGAGGAAAAAGAGATTGAAAAAGAGAAAAAGGAAGAGAAAAAAGAGGAAAAGAAAGAGGAAAAGAAAAGCGAGAAGCCCAAGAAATTGAAAACAGAGAAAAAGAAAGCGAAGAAAGAAAAATAAAATGTTAAAGACAAAACTTGATATTATTTCTATACAATACCTGAATCTTTTTGAAAAAATTACGGGAATAAAGACAAGCAACTGCTTCAATTACAATAATGCAATTGTTTTTGCAGTAGAGCCTCATTTTTTTTCGCGAGCCATTGGCGAGCGCGGGATTAATGTCAGAAGGATGAGCGAACGAATAAAAAGAAGAGTAAAGATTGTGATGCTGCCTTCAAAAATCCAAGATGCAGAAAAATTTGTCAAAGCAATTGTTTATCCTGTTTCATTCAGGAAAATTGAAATTCTCGGAGATGAAATGAATATTATTGCAGGCCCTCAGTCAAAAGCCGCCCTGATTGGCCGCGAGTCAAGAAGACTGCTTGAATTGCAGACAATTCTAGAGAATTTTTTTCACATTCAAAAATTGAAGATTTCCTGAAAATTTAAAAGGAAAATCTTAATAAATCTTGAATTCTATTGCTATCATAATAAAAGAGGCGAGAATGAAATACGAAGATTATTTTGACCTTAGTTATAAACCTGCAAAAAAAGATTTGATATGTGAGTTTTATCTTGAGTCAAATGGTGATTTGAAAAAAGTTTCAGGCGGAGTTGCAGCAGAATCTTCAATTGGAACATGGACAGAGACTGCAACAATGAAGAAATATATGATGAATCTTGCTGCAAAAGTTTTTTCCTTCAGAAAAATTGGAAAAAATGCTGCAAACATAAAAATTGCTTATCCAATTGACCTTTTTGAGCAGGGAAATGTTCCTGATATAATGTCAAGCATTGCAGGAAATGTTTTTGGCATGAAGGATGTTTTGAATTTAAGGCTGAATGACATAAAATTTCCTTCTGAAATAGTGCGAAGCTTCAAAGGCCCTAAATTTGGAATTGACGGAGTTAGAAGGATTACACGAGTTGCGAAAAGGCCCTTGATTGGAACAATTGTCAAGCCAAAATTAGGGTTGAATTCGCAGGACCATGCAAAAGTCGCTTACAGCGCATGGCTTGGCGGCTGCGACATTGTCAAGGATGATGAAAATTTATCATCGCAGAAATTCAACAGGTTTGAGGAAAGATTGAAAGAAACATTGAAATTAAGAGATAAAGCCGAAAGAGAGACAGGAGAGAAAAAAAGTTACATGGTAAATATTACTGCTGAAACAGGAGAAATGCTGCATAGGGCAAGGCTTGCTAAAGAATATGGAAATGAATATGCCATGGTTGACATAATAACTGCCGGCTGGAGTTCCTTGCAAACTTTGCGCAATGAAAATGAAAAATTAAAATTAGTTTTACACGCTCACAGGGCAGGGCACGCAGCTCTTGACAAGAACCTGAGGCATGGAATAAGTATGAAAGTTCTTGCGCGATTGACGAGAATGATAGGCTTGGACCAATTGCATGTCGGAACAGCAGTTGGAAAAATGTTTGAGACTCATGAAGATGTTCTTGAAAATAAAAAAGTCCTGACAGAGAATTTTTATGGATTGAAAAGAACAATGCCTGTCGCTTCAGGAGGTCTGCAGCCGCTGATGATTCCTGAACTTTTGAAAATTTTTGGAAATGATGTTATTTTGCAGTTCGGAGGGGGAATTCACGGCCATCCGCGGGGAACTTTATCAGGAGCCCGGGCCTGCAGGCAGGCTTTGGATGCAGCAATGCGGCGCATAAATTTGAAAGAATATTCAAAAAATCACGCCGAGCTTAGGGAAGCAGTTGAATTTTTTGGATAGCGCAGGCGTAGAAATCTTTAAAAATCAACTTTTCTTGAATTTTTCATTGTCTTAAATATTTATCGTCATATAATTCTGACGAAAATAATTTCGAAAAAAAAAAATGGGATTAATGTCCGCAAGAAAATTAATGAAGACGAGGAAAAGGTTTAGATGGAAATCTTACAAATTCAAAGCGCAAGCTCTAAAGCTCGATGAAAAAGCAGACCCTCTTGAAGGCGCAAGCCAGGCAAAAGGAATTGTTCTTGAAAAAGTCGAAATAGAGGCGAAGCAGCCAAACTCAGCAATGAGAAAATGCGCCAAAGTTCAGTTAATTAAAAATAACAAGCAGGTCACTGTTTTTATTCCGGGAAATCTTGCATCAAGATTTATTGATGAGCATGATGAAGTCATTATTGAAAGAATCGGCGGAAAACAGGGCGGAAGCAAGGGAGATATTCCATGTGTACGTTTCCAGATTATAAAAGTCAACGACCAACCACTTTCTAGACTTGTTCACGGCAAGATAGAGAAGGCAAGAAGATAAAAATAAAAAATTCAAAATAAAAAATAAAAAACTGAAAGAAAAACGACGAATATGGCAATGAAACTTTTTGATTTGTTTGATGCAGAGAACATCAAGGTAGAGGATCCTGGATTGAGGCACTATATTACCATCACTTCCAGATTGATGATAAAATCCAGAGGTAGAATGCGCAAGAGATTTGAAAAAGCAAAAACAAACATAGTAGAGCGTTTCATTGGATTGCTCGCGGTTCCTGGGCACAGAGGAAAAAAACACAGAATAATCATGCGAAGCTCTGGAAAATATGACATGGAGGCAAAAGCAGTAATTGAAGCATTAAAAATAATTGAAAAACAATTGAATTTGAATCCTGTTCAGGTTTTTGTAAAAGCAATTGAGAATTGTGCTCCTCGCGACGAAGTCACCGCAATTGAATACGGCGGAGCAAGATATCCGCAGGCGGTTGATGTTGCGCCGATGCGAAGATTGAATCTCGCCTTGAGAAACCTGGTTCACGGAAGCCAGGACAAATGTTTCAGGAAAAAAACAAAATTGCCTGAAGCGATTGCCGCTGAAATTATTGCAGCATATCAGAATTCTAATGACAGCCATGCATTCATGAAGAAAAATGAATCAGAGAAACAGGCTGACGGCGCGAGATAAAAATGGCAGAAGTAGAGACAAGACTGCAGAAAATAGCAAGATTGATGAAAATTTTGCCTCAGATTAGAAACATAGCGACTTCTGCGCATATCCATCACGGAAAGTGCATATCTGGGGATTCAAGAATAATTTTGGCAGATGGTAATTTCACAAGCGCAAGAGAGCTTTTTGATGAAGTAGCTGAAAAAGGAAAAGTTGCCAAAGAAGATGAAGAGCATGTTGTTTATGAACCAAAGGAAGAAATAAGAGTGTTTTCCCTTAACAAAAAAACTGGTAGTATAGAAACTAAACCAATAAGCCATGTTTGGAGATTGGTTGGTGGGAAGACTATAAAGATAAAATTAAGAAATGGTTTTGAAATCGAAACTACCCCCGAGCATAAATATCTTGTTTCTAGAGATCTTGATTTTATTGAAGTTGAAGCGAAAGATTTGGGGCTTGGAGACAGAATAGTTTGTGCAAGAAAATTAGAGACAAAATCCAGTCTAAATATGAAAGAATATATTCTGGAAAAACTTTCAAATGAAAATTTCTATGTCTTTATTGAAAAAGCTTTTTCTGATTTTATCAAGAAAAAAATAATGGATTATGGAATTGAAAAAATAAAAAAAGATGCGCAAATTTCTATAAAAGCAGAATCTTTTTATTATGGGATTTGGAAAAAGAACAGATATCCCCTTGCAGATTTGATTAGAGTATACAGGCTATTCAATCTAAATTTGGAAGATGTTTATGACAAAATTGAATCAATTTCTTACAGAACAGGAAAGAGAAGAGGAAAAAATTCTTTGCGGATGAAATTGCCTACATCAAACGAGGATTTTAAAGATTTTTTTTATCTTGCAGGTTTGTTTTTGGGTGACGGCTCTGGAAAAAAATTCATTGTTGGAAAAGAGGAACTCGGGGATAAATTTGTTAAGATATGCAAGAAATTTGGGATTAGCACGATAACAACAAAATGGAAAGAGAAAACTCCTGAAATTCATACCAGTATGACTCTCGCATTTGTTTTGAAATGTTTATTTGATTATCCTTTAAAGAAAAAATCTTACAATATCAAGATTTCTAATTTTGTTTTTAATGCTGATAGCATATATGTTGCGAATTTCTTGAAAGGTTATTTTGACTGTGATGGGGGAATTGAAAAGTCAAGAAGGGCTGTTACAATATCTTCTGCAAGCAAAAGGATGATTGAAGATTTGCATCTTTTGCTTCTAAGATTTGGTTGCATTTCCATAAAAGAGAAAGATAATGCACTTTCTGTATCAGGGCTTTCAGCCTTGAATTTTATGAAAAACATTGATTTTGGAATTAAAGAAAAAGCAGACAAGCTAAAATGGCTTGTTGGGAAAATTTCTGGTAGTATTGTTTGTGATATGATTAAAGTAGGCAATCAGACAATGTTTGTAAAAAAAATAATATCAAGTAAATGTAATGAAGAGCTTGCTTTTATTGAAATCAAGTCAATCGAACAAAGCTTTCAAGATATTGTTTATGACTTTACAGTTCCAGAGAATCATAATTTTATCGCAGAAGGCATGGTAATTCATAATACAGCGTTTTCTGACCAGCTGATGTACGGCGCTGGCATGATGTCCGAAGTTATGGCCGGCGAGAAGCTTGCGCTTAATTATCGGGCTGATGAAATTGAAAGATGCATGACAATTGATTCTGCAAATGTTTCTATGGTTCACGTTTTTGAAGGAAAAGATTATTTGATTAATCTTATTGACACTCCCGGGCATGTTGATTTTTCTGGCGATGTTACAAGAGCGATGAGGGCCATCGACGGAACTTTTGTTTTGGTCTGCGCCTCTGAAGGAATCATGCCGCAGACAGAAACTGTTTTGAAACAGGCATTGAGAGAAAGAGTTCAGCCTTTGCTTTTTATCAACAAGACAGACAGATTGATTACAGAATTAAAATTAAATCCGCAGCAAATGCAGGAAAGATTTGTAAAAATAATTTATGATTTTAACCATCTCATTGAAGACATTGCAGAGCCTGAATACAAGCAGAAATGGAAAGTTTCTGTTGAGGATGGAAGTGTTGCATTTGGAAGCGCTGTTGATGGATGGGCTTTGTCAGTTCCTTTCATGAAAAAATCTGGCGTAAGCTTCAAAGATATTATCGATATTTATGCTTCGATACAGAATCCTGATGAAAGAAAAAAAGCGCTCACAGAAAAAGCGCCTATGTATACAATTGCATTGGATATGGTTGTAAAGCATCTTCCAAATCCAATTGAAGCCCAAAAATACAGAATTCCAAAAATCTGGCACGGCGAACTTGAGTCAGAGCTTGGAAAATCACTTATTGATGTTGACCCAAAAGGAAAATTGGCTTTTGTAATTACAAAAATCATTATTGACCCAAGAGCAGGCGAAATTTCAGGAGGAAGGTTATTCAGCGGGACAATGAAAAGAGGGATGGAAGTTTATCTCAACGGAATGAAGCAGCCCGCAAGAGTTCAGCAGGTTTTTATTTACAACGGAGCAAAAACAGAAAACATGGAGGAAATTCCTGCAGGAAATGTAATTGGAATTACAGGAATAAAAGCCTACGCAGGCGAAACTGTAACTCTTGAACCTGAACAGCCGTTTGAAGAATTAAAACATATTTTTGAACCTGTCATTACCAAAGCAATAGAACCTTTGCGTCCTGCTGATTTGCCAAAACTCGTTGATGTTTTGAAGCAAGTTGGAAAAGAAGATCCTACTGTACGGATTGAAATTGATGAAGAGACCGGTGAAAATTTGATGTCAGGAATGGGCGAGCTTCATCTTGAAGTTATTGAAAACAGAATCAAGACAGAAAAAGGCGTTGATGTAAAAACATCGCAGCCGATAGTTGTTTACAGAGAAACAGTTTCCAAAAAATCTCCAGAAGTTGTCGGGCGTTCTCCAAACAAGCACAATGATTTCTTTTTTATTGTGGAGCCTCTTGAAGACGGAGTTTATCAGGCAATAAAAAATGATGAGATTTCAGAAGGCGACATTAAAAAGAAAGATGAAAACTTGTGGAAAAAATTAAGCTCGCTTGGAATTTCAAATGAAGAGGCGAGAAGATACAGAAAAATTTACGAAGGCTGTGTTTTCATTGACAAGACAAAAGGAATTGTCCAGCTTGGAGAAGTAATTGAATTAATTCTCGAAGGATTTGAGCAGGTTGTTGATGCAGGCCCTCTTTGCAGGGAAAGATGCACTAAATTAAAAGTTTCATTGATGGATGCAAAATTGCATGAAGATGCGATTCATAGAGGACCTTCGCAAGTTTATCCTGCTGTTCGTGATGCAATAAAAGAAGGAATGATTAAAGCCGGAGCAACAATGTTTGAGCCGCTGCAGATTCATGTTATTGAAGTTCCTATTGAATATATGAGTGAGGTCACAAAATTAGTAATGATGAAAAGAGGGCAGATGCTGGATGTTTTGCAGGAAGGAAATCATGTAATTATAAAAGGAAAAATGCCTGTCGCTGAAATGATTGGATGGATTTCTGATTTGAGAAGCGCGACAGAAGGCCGCGGGAATTCTTCTTTGCTCGACCAGCTGTTTGAAAAAGTTCCTACTGAGATTCAGCCGAAAATTGTAGCGCAAATCAGGCAGAAAAAAGGCTTGAATATGGATGCGCCTATTGTGTAAAGAAAAAGCTTTCTAAAGAATATTGAGATGTGATACTTGTTTTAGTTTAACTTTTGCTAAGGGTGTTAAATTAAAATTTTTAAAAGAGTGAAAATGAATAAAAGAGCTAAATCAGTTTTATTGTTTTCAATACTATTATTAATTATATCAGTGACTGCTGTATGTTTTGTTCTTGCTGCAACTCCTGTGATTTCTTCAGCAGCATTCTCGCCAGATTCCGGAACTGCTAAAATTGGAGATCCAATTATATTAACTATCACTGCAGATGCTACTGGATACACTAATGCTGGAACAACTGTAAATGGAGTCGGATTACAGATTTTACAGATAATCTGGACAATACCTATGATGTGACTTATACTGTCAACGAATTAGATACTGACCAAAGTTCAGGCAATGTTCCAATAAGTGTAATTTTAACTGACGGCATTAATCCTCCTAATGCAGAATTCACAACACCAGATGCCAACACTCTTGCAATTGATGCAACTCGTCCAGAATTATTATTTGTAAGCATTTCATCATCTAATGCAAATCTAACTCTTGCCAAGATAGGAGATACTGTAACATTAAGCAGCACAACAAAGTATATTGTTTCTATTCTTATTGCTCTGGGCATTATACTAATATTTATCTTATTGAGAAAGCCTCCTGTCAGAAGAGCAAGAGTCAATGGCCTTGAAAGAAGATTGAGAAGATAAAAAGAGACTTTTCTTTTAAATTATTTTGAATAATGCCTTAAAAAATTTTATAAACCTCAGAATGCTGTTTTTAGCATGAGAAAGGGGGTTAAAAAAGATATCTTGATTTTGGCGGTAATCATCGCTGTTGTCATAGCAATTTCTGTTTTTGGAAAAATTTATTTTCCAGAGCCTGAAAATAATTCAAATATGAATAATTCAACATCTAATGCAGGAATTGCAAATCCTGCCTCTGTTTACTGCATCCAGCAGGGCGGAAATTTGAGCATAAGAAGCGATGCTTCTGGAAATCAGTATGGAGTCTGCGTTTTTAACAATGGCTCTGAATGCGATGAATGGAAATTTTTCAGAGGAGAGGAATGTTAAAATGAAAATTAAACAAAAATTTATCTTTTCTTTGTATTTTTTATTTTTTATTTTGATTTCTCTTTCATTTGCTTCTGCAATGGCTAACCCTGCAGCTGTTTACTGCAGAGAATCAGGCTATACTTATGAAATTAAAACAGATTCTGCCGGCGAGTATGGAGTGTGTGTTTTTACTGATGAGACAAGCTGCGATGACTGGGCTTTTTACGAGGGCAAATGCGGAGAGGCATTTGCAAAAAAGATTGATATCTCAGAAAAACTTCAAGGAGCAAAACTTGCGAGAGAGTCATCATCTGGCTTGAAATTATTCTCTTCTGCTGAATCATCTCTGAATGATTTTGATTTGCCGCCAGCTGAATTTGACTGGCGGAATTATAGCAGCAATAATTGGATGACTTCTGTAAAAGACCAGGCAAGCTGCGGAAGCTGCTGGGCTTTTTCAGCGCTCGGAGCTGTAGAATCAGCCTATAATATTTACAATAATGATTCAACAATTGATTTGGATTTATCAGAGCAGGAGCTTGTTTCATGCTGCTTTAATTCCTCTGTTTGTCCTTTGTCAGCAAAATGCGAGGGAGGACAGCCAGACGAATCATTGAATTATACAAAATACAATGGAACAACAGATGAAAGCTGTTTTGCATATACTCATACAAACGATTCCTGCGGAAATCGCTGCGCAGATGCTGCAAACAGAACATACACAATAAATGATTGGGGCTGGATTGTAAACACAACTTCTGCGATGAAGCAGGCCTTGATTGATTACGGTCCTTTGTCAGTAGGCGTTTACTGGAATGGAACTGCCTTTGACAACAGCAGTGATGAAAATCACGCGGTTGTTTTAGTCGGATATAATGATTCTTCAAGCGAATGGATAATAAAAAATTCATGGGGAACAGGTTGGGGAGACAATGGCTATGGAACAATTTCCTATGGTTTTATTGAAATTTATGATTATATTCTTGCTATAGATGGAACAGAGACGAAACCAAATGTGACATTAGTAACTCCTGTGGCAAATGCAAATTTATCATCGCAAAGCGTGACTTTTAACTGCTCTGCATCTGATTCAGACGGAATACATGGTTTGAAGAATATAACCTTATATTGCAATTTCACAGGAACCTGGCTTGCAAATGAGACAAAAGAAATTTCAGGAACAAATAATTTTACAGCTTTTGCGAAAAATTTGAGCGATGGAGTTTACATTTGGAATTGCATGGCTTATGATGCAAGAGATTTGCAGGACTGGGCTGATGCAAATAGAACCTTGAAAATAGATTCATCTGCTTTGGTAATAACAATCAACTCGCCGGCAAATACGTCTTACAATAATTCAACTCAGCTTGTGAATATCTCTGCAAATGATTCAGGCTGCGGGGTAAACATGACATGGTATGATTGGAATGGAACAAATGCTACCTATAGCTCTCCAGAAAATATAACTTTTGCAGAAGGAAACAATACTTTGATTGCTTACGCCAATGATTCTGCTGGAAATGAGAATTCAACAAATGTTACATTTACAATTGATACCACTATTGCGAATATTTCTGTGATATCACCAACAAATATAACATATCTTACTCATTTAATCTGGATAAACGCGACTGCAACTGAAAATATCAGCAATTGGATTATAAATTACAATGGAACAAATGCAAGCCTGACGATAAATACAACCAGAAATATTGAAAGCGGCTCTTTTAATCTGAAATTATATGCGAACGACACTGCAGGAAACATTGGATTGAACAATTCCACATGGTTTACCGTAGCTGCTCCGACAACAACTCTGAATTTGCCTGCAAACAATTCAAATTCAACTTCTTCATCAGTAACATTCAATTGTTCTGTGAATGACAGCGCTGAACTGATGAATGTTACGTTGTACGGCAATTTCACAGGAACATGGGTCGCGAATGAATCTAAGAATTTAACAGGAAATAGCAATTCAACAACTTTCACAAAAACATTGAGCGATAAAAAATATGTTTGGAACTGTCTTGCTTACAATAATGAAAGCGGTTATGATTGGG
>PEVX01000003.1 GCA_002780285.1 Candidatus Pacearchaeota archaeon CG06_land_8_20_14_3_00_35_12 | reverse complement strand
CAAAAAAGACTGAGAAAGGGAAAAAATCAACAGGGGCTGAACAGCTTATTGTCGAGAATCTTGTATCATTGCAGAAAATTCTTGCAGACCTTTCTATTAAAATGAATGAGACAGAGAAGAAATTCTCAAGGCTTCTTGACTTGTTTGAAAATGCAAGCAAAAGCTATGAAAGGCCAAGAACAATCCCAGGAATGGCTCCTGCAATAAATGACTTGAAATTAAAGGAAATTTCAATAAAAATTGACACTCTTTTAGACCAGAACAAGGAAATGGTCAAGGCATTGACATTAATCGAATCAATATTAATCAAACAGCCTGAACCTGCGGGCCCTGCGGGCATGAAATTAAGCGAATTTCAGGCAAAGCCCCTTCCTGAAAGCAATTTCTAAATCAATTTAAAATGCTAGATGAAAACGAAGTTGATTATTCAAGAAAAGAAAAGGATTTTACAAAAGATTTCTTTGAAAGAGTTGTTGAAATAATACAGCAAGAAAAAGGAATCCTGACCAAGACAGAAATTGACCAGATTATGGAAGAAAAAAAGCTGGAAATAAAACCATTGGTTCCTGCAATTAAACCCCTGCCTCTCGAAATTTCAAAGCCAGTTCAACTCTACTCGCAAATTCGGGAAATGAATTTAGGAAGAATAACGCCCTTAATTCTTGACCCAAGAATAAAAATAATTGTCTGCGAAGGCGCTGGAAAAAACATCATAGCCAAAGACGCGCTCAAGCTTGAGCCATTAACTATGAATATTCAGCTTAATGAAGAAGAAATCAAACAAGTCATTAAGCAATTTTCAGACAAGACGAAAATCCCTTTAACAAATATTTTCCGCGCTGTTTTCACAAACATAGGAATTGAAGCAATCAGCTCGGATATTATAGGCTCAAGGTTCATAATTACAAAATTATAAGGTTAGAAAAAGTACAAAGTTGTTTTGCTAATGTAATAATTGGCATTGATACATGCCAACTTCGCGAAAATCTTTTGGATTTTCGGGACATAGGAAATCAGCAGATTTCCTCTGAATGTCGCCTTTTTTCAGCCAAGGCGAAATAAAAAATAAACAGATAACAACAAAAAGAAAAAGATTTATAAAGCAAAGTCAAATTATAAAATTAGGAATTTTAAAGGAATTTCTGATTATATTATTCTTCAGATATTAACATAAAACTAAAATGAGTGAAGAAATTAAGGTATTGAAGACTGGAACAACAACAGTCGGAATTGTATGCAAAGACGGAATTGTCATGGCTGCTGACAAGCGGGCCTCGGCAGGAGAAGGATTCATAGCAGACAGAAGAGCAAAGAAAATACACAAGATTCTTGAAAACATATATGTAACAACAGCCGGAGTTGTCTCTGATGTTCAATTAGTCATCAAGCTCACAAAAGCAGAATTGAGACTGAAAGAAATAAGGTCAAGGACAAGGCCAACTGTAAAAGAGGCTACAAATTTGTTTGCATCAATTGTCTATCAAAACATCAGAAAATTTTCGCCAATTCTTGGAATCACTGCATTCATAGTGGGCGGAAAAGACCATGAAGGATTTTCGCTTTATGAAGTAGGAGCAGACGGCTCTGTTTCAGACTTTAAAGATTATGTCACATCCGGAGCATACGGTTCATTTATTGCTTATGGTATTCTTGAAAATGAGTGGAATCCAAATATGACTGTAAATGAAGGATTGAAAATGGCTG
The DNA here is from genome assembly GCA_002780285.1 of Candidatus Pacearchaeota archaeon CG06_land_8_20_14_3_00_35_12. Taxonomy (GTDB): domain Archaea; phylum Nanobdellota; class Nanobdellia; order Pacearchaeales; family PEVX01; genus PEVX01. The sequence continues at coordinate 2,945 of PEVX01000003.1, read as the reverse complement.
TAAAAGTTATAAATACAGCGATTAAAAGAGATGCGACAGTTGGAGACGGAATAGATGTTGTTGTGATTGACAATAAAGGCGCAACAGAAATGCCAGAAGTCAAAGTTAATGAAATCTTGAAAGCCAAGTAAATAATAAATTTCTAACAAGTAGAGAATTTTGAATTTAATTTTAAGTTTTAGAATAAAAAATGGGAGACATTGTAAAAACAATTTTGAATGACCTTCCAAAAGAAGCTGTTAAAGAAGTTTTTTTTGAGGGTGCGAACATAATTTTGTATACTGATAAGAGGAGCTTTTTTCTTGAAGGAGAGGAAAAGATAAAGGAAATCGTAAGCAAAATCAAGAAAAGAATTGAGCTTCGCGCAGGAGAAGAGCTTCTTGAAAAAGAGGAAAAAGCGCGAGCATTCATAGAAGGGATTGTTCCTGCTGAGGCAGAAATAACCCAGCTTGTATTTGATGCTCAAAGAAGCATTGTCGTAATAGAGGCTAAAAAACCTGGAATTGCAATAGGAAAATCCGGAGAAGTATTGAAAGAAATAAGAAAAAATGTTTTCTGGACACCGCAGGTTAAAAGAAGCCCTGCGATTGAATCAAAAATCACAACTGCAATCCGCAGAGTTCTCTATCAAAATGGCGCATACAGAAAAAAATTTCTTCATGGAATCGGAAAAAGAATCTACAAGGAATGGAATCCTGAGAAAAAAGAAGAATGGGTCAGATTAAGCATTCTTGGCGCAGGAAGACAGGTTGGAAGAAGCTGTCTGCTTCTGCATACGCCAGAGTCAAAAATCCTTCTTGACTGCGGGATTGATATAGCATCTTCAGAAAGAGAAAGATTTCCATATTTAGACGTGCCTGAATTTAATATCAAAGAAATTGATGCGATTATCATCAGCCATGCTCATCTAGATCACTCGGGATTAGTCCCATATCTGTATAAAATGGGATATACAGGGCCTGTTTACATGACAGAACCTACAAGAGATATTGCAGCTTTGCTCGCATTGGATTTTATTGACGTCAGTTACAAGAAAGCAGCAGCGCCTCTTTACAATGCATCTGATATTAATGACATGGTAAAGCACAGCGTTTGCCTTGAATACGGAAGCGTTACTGACTTGACTCCTGACATAAGAATAACTTTTTACGATGCAGGCCATGCTCTTGGAAGTTCAATGATTCACATAAATGTTGGAAATGGACTGCATAATCTGCTTTATACTGCTGATATGAAATTTGGAAGAACAAGATTATTGGAAATCGCAGAAACCAGATTTCCAAGGCTTGAAACAGTAATCATGGAAGCGACATATGGTGGCAAGGGAGACATTCAGCCTTCAAGAAAAGATGAAGAAGATATTTTACTCAATACAATTAAAAATACTTTGGAAAGAAAAGGAAAAATTCTGATGCCTGTACTTGGAGTCGGAAGAAGCCAGGAAGTAATGCTTGTTGTTGAAGAAGCAATGCGCAATAATCTTCTGCCAAAGGTTCCTATTTACATTGATGGAATGGTTTGGGATGTAACTGCAATTCATACAGCATATCCTGAATTCATGCATGCAGCAATCAAGAACCAAATTTTCAGAAATGAGAATCCGTTTGGAAGCGAGCTTTTCAAGAGAATTGGCTCAGGACAAGAAAGAAAAGAAGTAATTGAAGGCGGCGGGCCATGCATCATAATCGCCACTTCTGGTATGTTAGTTGGCGGTGCAAGCACTGAATATTTCAGAGAGCTTGCTGATTCAAAGAGAAACACTTTGATTTTTACATGTTATCAGGGAGTCAATTCTTTAGGAAGACAGGTTCAGGAAGGACTTCAGGAAGCAAGATTTATTGTTGAGGACAAGGAAGAAATTGTGAAAATAGAAATGGAAATTGTCACAATTGCAGGGCTTTCAGGACACAGCGACAGAAATCAGCTGATTTCATTTATACGAAACATTCAGCCAGAGCCTAAGAAAGTCATTCTAAATCACGGCGAATCGAGCAAATGCCTCGATCTCTCGAGCAGCTTGTTCAGAATGTTCCATGTTGAAACATGCGCTCCAAGAAATCTCGAAGTTGTAAGAATACGTTAATTCTGTCAATTTGCCCTTTTTTCATTCTGTAAATATTGTCCTTAATCGTTATTCTCGTTCTAACCGAAAGCTTTATATAATTGTTATCACTCCATAAAAGTAACAAATAAGGGTTTAAAAAATCACTAAATTCCTTATAAAAACTAACGATAAAATGGACATAATAAAAGTAGAAACAGCAAGAAGAAAAGCATGGGAAAAGACTGAAGAAAATAAATGCCTTCATGGTAGAATAGGCCAGGTTAAGGCAGGTGACCCGCTCTCAATGTTTTATGAAGATGCGAATAGGGTTATCAGAGAAAATCCCGATTATTTTAGTGATGCTGTCACTACAACAGGGAATAATCATGAAACAACCATTCATGTTCCAGGAACAAACATTGTTTACAGAAAATAAAATGACAAAAAGAAAAATTATGGTGTTTTTGCTTGCAATTTTGCTATTTGCAAACGGCTTTTTAATAGGAAATTTGTTCAATCAGACAACTTCTGTAAATCTCAGCCTTGAAAAGCCATTTTCAGATACTGTGATTGTTTCAAGCAGAAGCACAGCAGCTCCTTCAGATGCAATTAATGTTTCAGATATTGAAGTCAATGACAAGCAAATAGTTCTTAATGTTCCAGGAGCAAGAATTTCAAGTTACGCTGACTCGGGAAGCATGCTTCCCATTCTAAATCAAAATGCAAACGGCATTGAAATTGTCCCTCAGAACGAAAGCCAGATTCATATCGGAGACATCATAACTTATCAAGATAATGAAGGCAACCTCATTGTTCATCGTGTTGTTAAAATCAGCGAAGATAATCAAGGAACTTATTTTGTCACAAAAGGTGACAATGCCGCTGCAAATGACGGCAAAAT
>PEVX01000012.1 GCA_002780285.1 Candidatus Pacearchaeota archaeon CG06_land_8_20_14_3_00_35_12 | reverse complement strand
AATTTGCAAAGGAATTGAATAAATATTACACTGTTTTTGATCCAAGGACAATTGAAATAAGCGCAAGAGAAGATGAAGACAGAACAGTGTATTACCAGACAATCAACAGAGACTTGTATTGGCTGATAAGGCAAAGCAAAAAAGTTATCGGCTTTTTCCCTTCAATAATTCTTTCAACAGGAGTAATAAACGAACTGCGTGAAGGCTATGAAACAAACAAGGAAGTTTGGCTTATTTTTCCAAGCAATCATCGCAGCCCATTTACAGATTATTTTACAACTAAAATTTTTGAAAACGAGCGCCAATTCTTTGATTTTGTTAAGAAAGATTTAAAAGCCAAGTACAACGTGCCAATTAATTAAATTTTGGCTTTTAAGATGGAATCTGCAGAAACTAAATCAGAACTTGAATCTTTGGTGAGCAATTCATTGAATAACTTGCTGAAAATAGAGCCTCAGCCAATCGCGATAATTCAGACAGGAAGCTCAATTACCGAGGATTATGTTGAAGGGCTTAGTGATATTGATTTTATGGTAATCTCAAGGAATCCTGAAGCCCTTGAGGGGGATGCTGAATTGAGCAATTTCCTTTGCGCTCGCTATCCCAAAAAATTCCTGCGAAGATTGAAAAGAGGGCATTCATTTGAGCTGGCTTCATTGAAATTCGGCAGGGTCCTCCATGACAGAGGCTTTGTTGATAGAATTGATAATAAATCCCAATACAAGCCTACTGAAATAACAATCAAGGATTATATGATGTCTGCAATAAACCAGTATTCCCATGCTCTTGAAAATTATTTTACTGGCTCTGTTGAGAGGGTGATTAATTGCTCATATAAAAGTGTCAAGTCTTGTTGCAAAATCCTCGCAACAAGAAAAACAAATGAGATTTATGAGACTTTCAATGATGTTGTGAATGTAATCTCTGAAATTGATGAGACAATGGCTGAAAAACTGTCTTTTCTTTATTTCATCAGAAAAAACTGGAAAAAGAATCTTGAAAAATTGCCTGCCAAGGATAAAATTTATGAAAATGACGCGGGAAGATTTATTCTTGCTGCAGAGGGGGTTCTCAGATATTTTTTCCGGAAAGAGGGCTATTCACTGCCGAGATTCAATGATTTGATCCCTGAAAATGCAAAAGAAATAGAGACTGATGTTGATAACGATTTTCTTTTTCATTTTGTAAGGCATAATTTTAATGAGAATAAAATAAGCTATTGTTTTGGGTATGTGGATGAGAATGGAAATTCAGATAATGTTTTTAAGGATTTTTGCAAAACTGCCTGATTGCTATTGATTATTCTTGATTTTATCTGATTACAAAAATCTTTGAATCTTTCACTTTGAAGATTCCGAGTCTTGAGCCTGCATCCAGCCATCCATGTGCATAATTTATTGCTGCAAATGCATTGACTGAATCTCCCCTCGCCTCAAACCATTTTGCATCATGATAGTATCTTGAAGCCATATCTAGAATTTCTAAAGCCTCTTGTTTTTTGTCTTTATTTACCGCCTTTCTTGCCTTTTTCAGGGCTTTTTCTGTTATTTTGAAATATCTGTCTAATTTTTCTTTTTCAATTGAATTTATCATTTTTAAACAAACTGAAAATTATCGCCTTTAAAGTCTATAATTAAAAAATCCTTGAATTTCCCTTCTTTAAAATATTCGCAGAGCTCTTTTCTTTCTCCTTTTTCTATAATGCTTTCTGAATCTTTTGGAAATATCATGCCCGTATCATTAAGCGGTTGTGGAAATGTTATCAGAGTGTATATTGATTCATCATGAATTATGGCCCCGCGATATTCCTTGGCTATCTCTCTAAGATTCTCCAAAACTTTTGGGGTTCTTATCTCGACATCGATTTCTCCAGGCTTTTGATGGGCTAATTGATGAATTTTTATCAAATTTTCAACGCCATGTTCAAGGTTATATCTTGGAATTCTATTCAAATCTTGCATTAATTTTGAAAGAGCATACCCTATATAAGCATTTCAATTTTCAATGGTAACATTTTTAAATTTCATTTTGTATACTTTTCTGAACTGAAATATGGTAAGAAAAAAAGGGGCTAAGTCGTCAGTCGGCAAAAAGTCAAAAGTTGCCGAATCTAAGGAAGAGATTAAAAAGCAAACTTTTTTGACTCAATTTCAAAAATTTAAAAAAGGCAAGGGCAGAAAAGGGCTTTTTATAGTGATTGATGGAATTGATGGGAGCGGAAAATCAGCTCAGGCAAAACTGCTTGCATCCTGGCTTGAAGAAAAAGGATATAGTGTTCTGCTTACAAGAGAGCCAAGTCAAAGTGTTCACGGACAGAAAGTCAAATCTCTTGTTCGCGCAAAAGAAAATCTTCTCAATACAAAAGAATGGATTAATTTGTTTACATTAGATAGGCAGGAGCATCTTGCAAATGAAATTATTCCGGCTCTTGAAGACGGGCAGATTGTTATCTGTGAAAGATATTATTATTCCACACTCGCTTATCAGCTTGATGATGTCAAGGAATGGAGAGATTATGCAAAAGGCTTTTTGCAGCCAGATTTGACCATAATTCTTGATTTGTCGCCTGCCAGCGCATTCAACAGAATAGCCGACAGATATTCAAAAGAAGGCAAAGAACAGACTGTTTTTGAAAAAAAAGATATCATTGAGAAAACAAAGCAGAAATTTCTTCTTATTAATAGACATATTAATGATAACATCAAAATAATTGAAGGTTCTGGAACAAAAGAAGAAATTTTCGAGAAAATAAGGAAGGAAGTTATAAAGGTGCTTAAAGAACTTGGATTTTAATTAATTTAAAATGATGATTACTATCTGCGGAAAACCAGGAAGCGGAAAATCAACTGTCGCCCGTTATTTGGCAGAAAGGCTTCATTATAAGTTTGTTTCTGTGGGAAATGAGGCAAGAAAGATTGCCAAAAAAATGAATATTTCTGTTTTGGAATTAAGCAGGCTTGCTGAAAAAGATGAGAAAATAGACAAATTAATCGATTCAACCCATTTGAAATATAAAAACATAAGCAGAATTGTAATGGATTCAAGAGTAGCCTTCTATTTTTTTCCAAAATCTCTTAAGATTTATCTTAATGTCCGGCCAGAAGTTGCAGCCCGAAGAATTCTTGGCGCAAAAAGGCCTACTGAACGCGTTAAAAATTTCAAAGAAACACTGAAACAAGTTAAGGAAAGGATTGTTTCTGAGCAGAGAAGATACAAAAAATATTATAATGTTGATATTTATGATGTAAAAAATTATGATGTCATAATTGATACGTCTAATTTAGGCCTTGATGAGATGGACTGTCTGGTTGAAAAGGTTGTCAGGAAGTTTATCTGAAACCCAAAGAAGGAAGGTTGCGATGCATCATAAAAAGGTTTATAAATTCTAAATTTTCTTCAATAAAAACAAAGAACTTAAAAAAATGAGGTTGAAAAATGAAGTCCTTTGAAACAGAAGAAGACGACTATAGCAGTGACGGCTTCGAGGATTTTGGTGGAGATGATTTCGAGGAAGAGGAAGAAGAAACATCTGAAGAAGCAGAATTCTAAACTTTTTTAAATTTTTTTATTTTTTTAACCACCCATAGAGAACTCGCCATCAAAAGCAGAAGGCTTATTGATATTGAAAAAAGATTGTAATTTGCAGTGTCATATACTCTGATTGGTCCGACAAGAAGGCGGATTATGGCAAAGCAAAAGAAAAAAACCGCGAGCAAAGGAAGCCTTACAATTCTTGCATTTATTCTTTTATTCTTCAGGTTTTCTTTTATTTTCCTGATTTTTATTAATAATATGAAAAGCAAGAAATCCAGAGCTGAAAGATAAAGCTGTGTTGGATGCCTTGGAATGTCTCCTGCTGCAGAAATTGCCCATGGTAATGAGCTTGCAATGCCGAAATCATCCCAGTTCAGAAAACAGCCGATTCTTGTTATTGCAAATCCCAATGCAAGATAAGGCGCAAGACTATCTATGATTTCTTCAAAATCTATTTTTGTTTTTTTAGCATAAATAAAAACAAAAAGTAATGAAAGAAGGATTCCCCCAAAACTTGCCAACCCGCCAGCCCATAATTGAAAAATTTCAATAGGCTTTGAGTAATAATATGTGAAATTCAGCAGCACATAAAGTAGTCTTGATCCAATAATTGCGCCCATCAAACAAAGAAGCCACATATTCCAAATATGCCTGCTTTCTATTTTTTTCTTTTTTGCATCTTTAAGCATGAAAAACAAGGCAATGATGAAAGATATTGCAAGCATTGTCCCCCAGCTGTAAATTTTAAAATTTCCAATTTCTAATAGGACAGGAATCGGGTTATAGGTAATCATATTTCCTTGATGAGATGAAGATATATAAAATTTAGCAAAAGCTTTAAAAATCGGAAAATTATAGAGATATTAAGCAAAAATGGTCTTGTGGTTAATTTTACTTATTGTTTTGGCAGTAATTGTATTGCTGATAATCTTTGGATATTTTAACAAGTTCATTATTCTTGAAAACAGAATTCAGAATTCTTGGGCGCAGATTGATGTTCAGCTCAGGAAAAGAGCAGACCTTGTGCCTAACTTGATTGAAGCTGTAAAAGGCTATGTAAAGCACGAGAAAGAAATGATTGCAAAAGTTACAGACGCAAGAAAAGCATTGATTGGGGCTATTCCTTCTTCAGACATGGCAAAGAAATTGAAAGCAGGAGATGCTTTGCAAAAAGCGCTTCGAAGCGTTTTTGCGATTGCAGAAGCATATCCTCAATTAAGGGCAAATGAAAATTTCATTCAATTGCAG
>PEVX01000031.1 GCA_002780285.1 Candidatus Pacearchaeota archaeon CG06_land_8_20_14_3_00_35_12 | reverse complement strand
AGCAGCAAAAACAATTAATGAGACTGAGAGAAGAGGAAGCGAGAAGAAAAGAAGAGCAAAGAAGAGAAGAAATTTTCAGAAAGCAGCGCGCTGCTGAAGAAATAATACTAGAAACCGAGCCTGAAGAAGTAAAACCAACACCCCAGCTAGTAATAATTGAAGAGACTGTTAAACCGGTTCAGGCAGCTGCAGAAACAAAAAAAGAAGCGCCAAAAACAATAGAGAAGCAAAAAACAATCAAAGAGCAAGTTTTAAATAAATTAAAAGACGTATATTCAGAGGAATAAAAAGAGGTAAAAAAGAGGATGTCAACGACAATTGGAGTCATCTCACTAAAAGGAGGTGTTGGAAAAACAACGACAGTTGCAAATCTTGGGACTGTTCTTGCGAATGATTTTAATCAAAGAGTTCTATTAATCGACGCAAACTTTTCAGCCCCAAATCTTGCCCTGCATTTCGGAGTTGTAAAGCCAGAAGCAACAATTTTTGATGTTTTAATTGACAAAATCAGCATGAACCGAGCGATTATAAAGCATGACGCTGGATTTGATTACATTGCAGGCTCGCTGATAAACGAAAAGACAGATTTTGACATTTTTCAGCTTAGGAAAAAAATAGATTTGATAAAAAGAAATTATGATGTAATTTTGATTGACACTTCTCCTACAAGCAGCAATGAAATGCTTATTGCAATGGTTGCAAGCGATGAACTGCTTGTTGTCACAACTCCAGATTATCCGACATTGAGCTGCACAATGAAGGCTGTAAAAATGGCCAAAAAAAAGAAAACTCCAATCATAGGATTGATTTTAAACAAAATTCGAGGAAAAAAATTTGAGCTTACAACAGAAGACATTGAAGATATTGCAGAAACTCCTGTTCTTGCTATTCTGCCTGATGATATTTCTGTTCTTGAAGCATTATCAATTACAACCCCTGCAACTTTATACGCACCGGACAAAGAAGTCTGCATTGAATACAAAAAACTCGCTGCAGCATTAATCGGCAGGGAATTCAAAGACCCAAGGATTTGGTTTAGAATGAAACAGCTTTTTAATGTTGCTGTAAAAGGAAAGGCTGAAAAGCATGAGGTCAACCGAGAGATCCTGAAAGAAGAGCGTTAAAAAATCTATTTTCTAAATGCCTTGCTCACCGATTCATTCCAGAAAGTTGGCAAATCAAATTTTGCCATGCCTTGAAAGTCATCAGAATAAACATAAAAATATTTTTCTTTTTCAGCATATTTTGAAAAATTAATGTTCTTATAAAAATTATTCAAAAATTTTCTCTCGAAATTTGATTGTAGCAGGCTTGGCTCTTTCAAGAAAAGGCTGTCTGCAAGCCTCAAAACATTAATATCTATGAATGCTGAATTTTGCGTGACAAATATCAAAGACAAATTTTTATGTCTTGCAATTGCCATCATCTGAGTCAGCAACTTATTTGTATTTTTCATCGGCTCTCTGGCAGAAAAAAGAAGGGCGGCTTCATCAACAAGAACAACAGAATCAGGTTTTATTTTTTCAATGTTTTCAATTTTATTTATAAAAAGAGGAAGCTTTGATTTTACAAAACCAATTGCATAAATCTTTCTTTTGGTCTTGTTTTTGGCCATCTCTAAAAATTTCATTCCAAGCGCTGTTTTTCCAGAGCCCCTTCTGCCAATTATAAGGGCTATTAAACTTCTATTGAGCAACTTGTTCTCAAATTCCTGATAATGCCCAATACCTTTGACTACTTCTATTTCTTTCAACTCTTGCTTTTTAAATTGAAAAGGCCACATTTGAACGTTTGAACGCCTCGGGCTGGACTCGAACCAACGACCCACTGATTTCAGTAAGCCTACCAAGATAGACACAATTCTTAACAGTCAGTTGCTCTACCTGTTGCTCCTTCTCAAATTGTTTTATGAAAAGTCTGAGCTACCGAGGCAAAATTGTCTAATCCTAAGATCAAACAATCGTTATTAATAACTTTATAATAGCTATATAAATTTTTGGGGATCACTACAAACACACAATACTCTTTCTTTAAATCCTCGATTTTATTTTTTAATTTATAGGCTTTTTGCACACCTTTCCACGCGGTGCATTCAATTATAATAGAGTTATTGATCAAAAAATCTGGAAAATAAAAATTTTTATTAATTTTCACAAGAGGTTCGTATTGATATTTAACTCCCATTCTTTCTAATATATCTGCCACATCTTTCTCAAATTTATTCCTTACTAATCCCCCCCTTTTAGTTCTGTATTTATAGCCACCTATTTTTTTAAATCGAGAATACTGAAGTTCATAATATTTTTCAGGATTATTGAGTCGCATATGTCTGTGCCATTTCTTCAATTTTTCAGATTGAATTTGTTGTAATCTTTTCATATCAATATTAAAAGTACCTTTTTTCTTTTTACTGATAACACATTTTTTTCCGCCAATCCTTTGCCCCCAGTTTGAAGGAAGTTCTTTGATTTCAATACTCTCCTTATTGATTTTTAAGAAGGCTGTTATTTTTTTGAATCTTTTGAGTGGGAGAAGCCTCTTTTCAAGCTTATAATGATATACAGAACCTTCAGGTATATCCAATAATTTTGAGAAATTTTTTTCTGAGCCCGCTTTTTCAATTGCCGCCTTAATTAGCTTAGTCTGCTCTCCCCTGATTAATTTGACAAACATATTTTTTATAATGTGAATAGCTTAATAAATTTAACTACCCTATAAAGCTACCGAGGCTTGAAAAACACAATAAAAATTAATTTATAAAGCTTCTCAATCAAAAATCATTTTTTTCCTTTTGAAAGCTTTTTCTTTATGAACCTCATCTTTAAACCCAAATCTTCTTTATCCTCAAATTTCTGCTCACTTCTGAATCTTTCAAGTGAAGCATATACCTTCGAATGGGGTTTTCCGCGAATCAGAGAAGTTATCGCCAATAATGCATTTTCAACATCTTCGTCTTTTCCAATTAATGCTATTGTATGATCTTTAACAGAAATAGCGCATTCGGTCAATCCTGATAAAACTCTTTTTACTTTGCCCTCCTTTCCAATAACTCGAGCTTTTGCAGTATTTACCCTGGACGCTCGAACATAATCTTTAATATAGATTTTTTCAAGCATAACCTCTTCATCTATAAGCAAAAGAGCTGTTTTAATATCAAAACCAAGTTCAAGCGCTTCTAAAATTTTTGAGGCAGTATGTTCATCTATCGCAGAGCCTTCAATAAGAATTTCATCGGGATTTATTTCAAGCTTGACATTCAATGCTTTTTCAATTTTATCTTTAGAAGCCAAAATTTTTCCAGAACGTCTTAAAAAAATCTTTTTCATTTTTGAAGAATATTAAAATTCTGTCTGGGCTGTTTTCAGGAATCCGCGTCTTTGCAGCCATTGAACAGCTGCCTTGCTGTATTTATATAAAACATCTCCTTTTTCATCACATTGAAATTCCCATGGTTCAACTAAAACTATGTCTCCTTCACGGAGCCACAGCCTTCTTTTTAATCTTCCAGGAACTCGGCAGACTCTTGTCTTTCCATCCATGCATCTAACTTTCATTCTTGATGCTCCAAGTCTTTGATCAAGAATTCCAAGAACCTCTCTTCCTCTTGGAGTTCTGACTCTGATGATTTCTCCTGTTGGAGAAATTTCCTCGTTAGAAACAGGTTCTTCTGTTTCTGCTCCAAATTCTTCTTCGTCAGTAGGCATAGAAATAAAAGAAAAAATTTGTTTATAAACCTTCTCAGAAAAAAACTTTCTTAAAGCAAAGACAAAGCATATGGAATGCCTTTAATTTCCATGACTCCATCTTCAGAAATTAGTCCTGACTTTATTCCTGCAGCAACTGCTTTCTTTCCAACTAAATTAAAAGTAGAATCATCAAGAGCTGCATCTTTTAGAATTTCAAGAACTTCTTTTTCATTTTTCTTCTCGCTACCATAGAATTCTTTGCTTACATCAAGCTGTTTCTTGCCCTCTTCAAATCTTTTTCCAAGAAGCTCTGCATCGCAGACAGCGACAGTTTTTCTATAAGCCTCGTGAATTTTTACGAACATTTTTTATTGTTTGTTATTTGTTAAATGGATTTTATTTCACCTCCGCTGACAGAGATGACATTAGTTGGCATGTCAATGCCAATTTTTTAATAACAATATTGAATGACTGATGTTTTTACTGGATTTTTGCCCTTACAGAATGCTTTGCACCGCATGCAAGACATTTTAAAAATAAAAATTGATCCTGTTTCAAAAGTTCTGTATCTGGCTTTTTGCATTCAGGACATATAACGAATTCAGTCGCATATGCCTCAATTTTCTCATTTATCATTGCTGAGCTAAGTTTTCTATTAAGTATTAATCTCTCTCCTTCTATCAATCCTGGCGTTGCAAGCTCACGAAGCAGGAACTTCGCAACATGCTCTGGAGGCCTTCGCAAAGTAGCGCAGATTTGCTGAAAGTTAGTAATTATTGTCTTGCTTCCTTCAATATGCCCTTTTACTTTTGGGATTTCAAATCTTTCTGCAGCTTCTATCGGCTTTATTTCATTATACGCTTTTTTCAAGAGTTCTTCATATTCCATTTTAAATTAAGTATTTTAATGGCTTTTAAATTTAATCTTAGAATAAAAAAGCTTAAAGCAGTTTTAACGTTCCTGGTTTTGGCTCATACAAAGTATTTGATTCAAGAAGCTCATTTATTGAAGAATTGATCTGTTCTATTGGCTCGGCCAAATCAATAATCAGCTCTTCAATGTCAATTTCATCTCCTTTCATCTTTATTTTCTCGACAATCTTTTTTTTCAGGTTTTCAAGAGCAGAGATTTCTTTAAGTTCTTCTTTGGAAGCAGGATCAACAGCTAATTTTTCCTCAGTGACTTCAAGATGGCTTTGGTTTTCGGCATTGCGAGATTCCTGCATTTTAACTGCAGAATCTTCTGATGAATACACTTCGTTACTTTCTTCAATTTCCCCGAATTGTTTTGTTAATTCAAGTTTTCTGACAAAAAGCCATTTAGGGTCTGCAATCCTTACAATGTCTGGAAAAATATAAAGCTCATCATTATAAATTCTAAGAAAGCCTATAACAACAATAATATCTCCAATTTCAACTCTCTCTAATTTTGAAACATCTTCCCCAAAAGATTTAATGCGGATTTGCCCTGTTGCATCGTCCAAAGTTACTGTGGCATATTTTCTTTCTCCGCTGCTTGAATATTTATCTATTACATTTGCAATTAAATTTATTTTTGATGCATTAATCTCTTCATTGTTTTTGTTTTTCAATGATACAAACACAGATGCATTATCCTGGCTTTGCTCATTATTCAATATCTGAGATATGCAAAGCCTGTATGCTGTTTGTCTTTTTCTTTGTTCTGCCATTTTATCTATACTTTTGAAAGATAACCCTTCCTTGGTTCATAAACGTCACCTGTCCTTTTTAATTTATCTATGATTTCCTCAAGTTCATTCTCAGTTATTTTTCCTTCAAGGTCGCCCAACAATTCTTCAAAAGGAATCAACTTTCCCATTCTTGATTCAAGCCTTGCAACAGCCTCTCTGACTAAAATAATTCTCGAACGTTCTGATGCAGGCACACCTGTTGAAATTCTGTCTATGTCAATTGTTTTTGTTTCATAATCAAATCCAACCTGAGTCAATGAAAATTTCATCAAGTCAATCGCTCGTTTTGTATCCTCTTTTGTTATTTTTTTGCTTAATCTCGCGCGAGCGCTTCCTTCTGCCAGTCTGATTATTGCTTCAAGCTGTCTCGCACTTATTGGAATTGGCTTAACAAGCTCGTCAGAAAAAACAGGCGCATTTCTTAGTTCAACATAAAAATTCTTGATTTCCTCTACAGCCTTGTCTGTTAATTCTGGAACTATTTTTTGTTTTGCATAAGCTACATATTTTCTGAAAAGAAGTGGGTCTATTGGCTGTTTTGCTGCAAGTTTTCTATGTTCAAGCAAAACATGTGTTGCAATTGCTTCATCTTTTGCCCTTTCTGGCAAGTCTCTAAGTGTAAAAATTAAATCAAATCTATTGATTAATGTAGGCTCAAGATTAATTTGTTGTGCAACAGGCTGATATGGATCAAATCTTCCGAATTTGGGATTAGCTGCTCCAAGAACAGAAGTCTCTGCTCTTAAGGTTGCCTGAACATTTGCTTTTGAAATTGTAACTGTCTGCTGTTCCATTGCTTCATGCATCGCGCTTCTGTCTTCAGGCGCCATTTTTTCAAGTTCATCAAGGCAGGCAATTCCCTTATTTGCAAGAACCATTGTTCCTGCTTCAAGCGCCCAACCTCGCATATATTCATCTCTAACAACTGTTGCAGTCATTCCAGCACCAGTAGCTGCTTTTCCCGAGATATATCTTCCTTTAGGAGCGACCATTGAAACAAATTTTAGCATTACAGATTTTGCGACTCCTGGATCTCCAACAAGCAAAATATGCATGTCTCCTCTGGAAAAAGTTTTGTCACTTCGACATTTTCTAATTCCTCCAAAAAGCTGCAATGCAATAGCTTCTTTTATTTCTTCATAACCATAAACACTTGGGGCAATGCTTTCCCTGAGTTTCTTATATAATTCAGGATCTGTGGCAAGTTCTTTTATCTGCTTTTCATCTTCTTCGCTTATATCTAAATCTTCATAAGTTTCTTCAAGAGGGATTAAATTATTTGCATCAACTGATAAATTATAAGTTGTTTTTTGGCTTCCTGAAGGAGTAAATTGAGTTACTTCTTTTAAAATTCCAACTATTCTTATTCTTGCCCCAGGAGTTGTTCTTTCCTCCATTTTTGGCTCAACTAAATCTTCTTTTAAAAAAATAGGAAGTCTTCTTGGCTGCTCTCCTCCTGATAAAGATTCTGGGGATTCTTCAATAATTATTCTTTGAGCATCAATCATATCTTTTCCAACAAGTCTGAAACCGCCTTTTCTTCCGCAGCTGCATCTGCTTGGTTCTACGAACCGCGAGTCTATCTGCAAAACAGAAATTATTGTTCCGCAGCTCGGGCATTCAAATCTTGCATTCACAACCTGGGGTCTTACATCAGATGCCTGCCTGATAATTCCATCAATGCAAATCATCTGTCCAAGATGTTTAGCTCTTATATCCCTGATTTTCATGCTTTGGGATTCTGGCAAATCAATTAGTCTAACGCGTGCATTTGAAAGAAATCCAAGTTCGTCTAATGCCAATTCAAGCAAGCGGAGCATATCTTCTGGACTTTTGAAAATATTCTCAGCAAGTTCGTGTGAGAAAGAGGCAATATCTGAAAAAGAAACAATCACTGATTTTTTTCCATGTTTGGCATACTTGCCTATCTCTTTCTTATAAGTTTCAAAAAATTCTTTTGCTTCAGTCAGCAAATCCTCTTGTTGCATAATTAGGAACCAAGGTCCCCGATACCTTCCTTTTTAAGAAAATATCTAACCCCATTCACCCCCGTACCTTTTTTTATTTTAATTCTATTTAAATTCTTTATTGTTATGAAAAATATTGTTTTTCAAACTAAAGTTATGAAAAATATGATTTTTCAAACTAAAGTTATGAAAAATATAAATTTCAAAAATATACTCTGAAAACAGAAAATTATCTTCTCTTTATATTTCTTGTATTTTTCAAAAGCTGCTTCATTGATTCCTCAAGCTGCTGCTTATTCTTTGTCCCTGTACAAACAAGTTTTCCATTGCTAAAAAGCAAAAATGTTGCATTTGGCTTTGTCAATTTATAGACAAGGCCTGGAAACTGCTCTGGTTCATATTCTGTATTCTCAAGGTCTAAAGAAAGCTCGTTCAAATTCAATTTCATGTTTATTTTGCCGCTCGCAACAATGTTCTGAACTTCTATTTTAGGTTTTGTTGTTATGTGTATTCCTATTTTTCTCAATTGTCTTATAACGCTTGAGATAACTTCTCTTACCTGTCCTGTGCTTTTTGTTCCAGTACAAACCAAGTTTCCAGAAGAGAATACAAGAACTGCTGATTTTGGTTTTTTCACACGCAGAACCAATCCTGGAAATTGTTCAGGATTATATTCTGTATTCGGCTGTGAACGCGCTAACTTGACAAGAGGAATAGGTTTTCCAAAAGAAGCTGTTGCAACAATGTTCTGAACTTTCAAATTTGACTTTGTCATTCTATACCCTTTTCCCTCGCCTTTTATACCCTTTTTAAATAAGCCCCCTTTTTAAAGGTTTTCAGGCTCCAAAACTTATTGTTTTGACTTTCTTTTGCATCTTGAACATTTCAGAAATTTCTTTTACAGAAGTCGCGTCCTCTGGCTTTTTATCAGGCCTTATCCAGCCCTGAATTCTTGGAAATCTTAATGCAAAGCCTGGCTCATCTCCCTGCTTGCCTGCTGTATGGATAGGACTTTTAGTAATTTCATCAGCCATTACTGTAAAAACAATTTTTGGCTGAACCCATACATCTGCCTCTAAGACAGAGTCAACTCTACCAGCTTTTTTATCCAATTTATTTTTATCAAGAATTTTTCTTATCTCGACCCATTTTTCTTCAGTCAAGCCGCTTCCAATTTTTGCAATGCTCTTAAATTCATCTGCTTTTTCATCATAAACAGCTCCAAGCAAAGCACCAATTCCAAATTTTGCGCGAGCCCCTCTGCCCCTTATATAGCCAACAATCACAACATCGATTGTGTCCTGCAACTCGCCCCTGTAGCTTCTCTTTAATTTTATCCAGTTAAAATTTCTGGCTCCTGCCTGATAAACAGCATCAAGCCTTTTCGCGATAATTCCTTCTGCGCCTTTCTCGACATTCTCCTCAAAAAATTCCTCGATTTTCTTTGAATTATCAGTGATTATTCTTTCTGCAAATCTTATTGTCTGCCCTTTCCTGATGATTTTATGAAGTTTCTCGATTCTTTTTTCATAAGGCTCCTGCGTCAAATCCCTGCCGTCAGCATAAAGCAAATCAAAGGAAAAAAGAATAAGAGGAAATTCTTTTACTCTCTCTGTGATATCATATTTTCTTTTTCTTGTTATTGTGACTTGGAAGGGAAAAAGCTCTTCTGTTTCTTCATTGAATGCAACTGCTTCTCCTTCAAGAATTGCTGTTTTTGCTGAAACCTGCTTTCTAATTCCAGCAACAATGTCAGGAAACATATGAGTCATTCTCTCCTGATTTCTTGAAAAAATCTCTATTTCATTCCCTTGTTTATGAATCTGACAATTATGCAATGCACACATAGTCGTGCAATAACTTTCATCATCTTCAACTTGTAAATTATAAACTACTTGTCTTGGATCAACTTCTCTGTTTTTTCCAATTCTGGATAATTCTTTTTTTCTAAGAATTTTAACAAAAACTTTGCTTTCTTTTATTCTTGCTTTCCGTTCATTTTTTGTTATTATTAATTTATAGTAAGTTGTATCATTAATTATGATTTTTTTAATTCCAATGATAACTCCAAAATTCAAGCCTGTTAACTGGCTGTAAACAGCTAAGCTTGCTTCTTTAGTTGTAATGGCTGTTCTGTTTAGTTTATCTGTATGCCCATCTGCTTCTATCCAGCCGTTTAAAAAGGCTAAGAATTGTTCTTTTGATATGCTAAAAAACCATTCTGGCAATGTTTTGCCTTTCCATCCTTTTTTCCATTTTTGCCTAAAATTATGAGAAAGCCAGTGCAAAAATGGCTTGTCTTCCCAATAAAGCTGTATCGCCCCATTGTGGGTACTTTGACCAAAATTAGAAATAGCAAACTCTTTTCCAATTAGTTTTTTATATTCCTCACAAAGTTTTTCTTCTGTTTTAGCATTAAATAATAAACCTATCCTATTTGTTGCGTTATATTCATTTGAATAACCGTCTCCAATCCAATAGCCTAAAAATCTGAAAAAAGCTGTATTGAGCTGAAAAGTTTTCTGATAATTAGAAATAGTTCTTAAGGTAACTTTTTTAGGTGTTATTTGTTTTTGTAATTTTGGTAAAGGAAAAATAACCTCTGATTTTTCAGGAATCTTTTCTACAGAAAGCCATTTTATTTTATTATTTATATTACATAAAATGCGATGTCCTTCTGTAATTTTAAATTCATTGCCTAAATAGGTCTGAAATTTAAAAATTCTTTCCTTTTTGCCTATTACTCTTTTATTTTTCGCTATAACTTTCTTGAATTTTCCATTATGTGTCAAAATAAAATCTCCCACCTTAACATTGCTTACAGGTAACAGCCCTCTTTCTTTAACATAAATAGAAGTAAAACCTGAAATGCATCTTAGGCCGTCATATTTTGTTTCCACAGCGCATTTTCCTATTTTTTTCAGGATGTCTTCAGCAGAAGGCAGTCTCTCTGCAAGAGCCATTCTTACAGGGCTTCCAACTTTAATCTCGAATTTTTTTATTCCTCTTTCACCTTTTTCTGCAAGTGTTTTTGCAACAAGCCCCAAGTCAGAACATAGATTATAGGCCCTTTCTATCTCCACTCTAAATTCCCTGGCTCCTGTAAATGCCTTGCTTAAAGAATCCATGATTGTTGGGTCGCCGATGCCTAATCTTAATCTTCCCAAGACAAATCTTGCAATGTAAAGAGCCTCTTTCGCGGAACAATTTGAAAACAGGCCGGCAAGCAGATTTATTTTTTTGTCAACGCTTCCCTCTCCGCCTATTTTCGCAATTTTTACAAGTTCCTCATAAACTTCCTCAACAGAAAGAGATTTTGGTTTTATCAGTGTTACAGGCTTTTTCTTATAAAGTTGCTCTATAACTAACCCTAAATCGCCAAGTTTCTTATAAAGTGCATGAACATTTTTTTCAGCTGTTCCACAAACCTTAGCAATGGCTTTTACAATCAATTTTTCAGCCATACCCAACTCAAGCCCACTAAATGGAGGAAGTAATTGCTCCTGACAGAAATAAATCATTTTATCAATCTCTTCTTTTGAGGAATTCTTGAATAAATCAGACAATATTTCAAACATTTCCAGGCGCTTGGATGTTTTTTCCAGCCTCTCTAAATAGTCTGCAAACCTTGAAAATTTCATAAAAAACTCAGTGAAAGTGAATATTTATAAATTACTGAAAGGGGTTATTATTGTAAAGTAGGCTAAGCTTAAAATGGCAGGAAATGGCAGGGGATTATTAGGAAGTATGAAAAAAGCAGCAACCATAGGATTGATTTCTTCAATTTTAGTATTAATTCCCCAAAAAGCATATTCAAAATTTCTAGAGGGATATTTTGGACATACTGATATTTTTGGCAGCTATGAGCAAAGTCTTTCAAATGATGTCAATTCAGGAAAAATTTCCCTTGAAAATGAGCTTTACCAAAAAATAGATGATAAAGGAAAAGAAGAGATGTGGAAGAGGGGTTTTTTTTCTACAAATTACAAATGGAATAATAAGCAGGAATCAAGTTTTGATGCTGATTTGAATATCATAAACGTGGGTTTAAGTTTAAACAAAGATATTCTCATATCTGACAAGTTTAATTATCTTAAAGGGATTTATGGAGACAGAAACAATAATTGCTTTTCTTTTATATTTCCTTTAAGTGAATCCTTCTTTAAGATGGATATAGAAGGGGGGTCTGGTAAAATTGCGGGAATGAATTATAGCTCTTCTGGAAAAGCATATTATGTTGGGGGAGGAAAACAATGGGATAATTCCTATGTTGAAATTAGTTGGGGATACAAAGCAGGCTCTGAAAAATTTGATAACCTGGAAGTTTTGTCAAATTCATGGATTTTTGATGCTCTTTTTAGCTGTGGCGATGAAAAAATTCAGTATAATCCCAATAATAAGATTGAATTAAAAATTGAGAATCAGACTAATCAGAATAATGAAAGCATAATTAAAACAAATATCGAAACGAGAATAACCCATTTAAAAATTTTTAATCAACAAATTCTAGATGAAATTCGCATAAAATATGAAAATGTGACAAATTTAACATATACCTCTGCAAATGAAAACAGCATTGATGTAAAAGCTGTATGGAATAATTTAATTGGAAATTTTAGCTATTCAACATCAGCTTCGGGAGTTAAAATTAGCGGGGGTGGAGGCATTAGAATAAAATGAGCAAGAAACTTTTATTTGCTTTAGCATTTATTTTATTTGGAACACTTTTCTCAGGCATTGCATCTGCCTGTATTTTTGATTCTGACTGCCCAAACGGATATTTTTGCAATTTAGTCTCGCATGCATGTTCTACAATACCAGACACTCAAGGCCCAGATTCCCCAAGCTTGCTTGTTGCAAACAATGCAGAAAGCAATGAAACAATCTCTTTGCAGTGGGGCGTTCCTGCAGACAATGGAAATTCAGGGACAAGCTCAACTTATCATCTGCAAATTTCAAATGCCTCAGATTTCAGTGTTTTGATTTTTGACCAAAATGTTCAGGGAAATAATTTTAATTTTTCCCAGTACGGAGCTTTTTACTGGCACGTAAAGGCAAAAGACAACGAAGGAAATTGGGGGCCTTATTCTGAAACAAGAAATTTTAGTGTTTATGACATAACACCGCCAATAATTTCAGTCCTTTCTCCTGAAAACACAACATACACTAAAAGCAACATATGGTTCAATGCAACTGCAAATGAACAAGTAAACTCTTGGATTGTAAATTACAATGGAACAAATCTGACAATTCCAATCAACTCACTTCTTGCAGTAAATAATGGGCTATGGCAATTGCTTCTGTATGCAAATGACACCTCGAACAATTGGGGATCAAATAATTCAATCTGGTTTACTGTAAATGCATGCATTCCAAATTTGCAAAATACTTCATGGGGTGATTGGAGCAATTTTTCTGAATGTAGAATTAATGATACTTATTTAGAAGTTAGAAATTTAACTCAATATGATGATAGCGGTTGCGGGGCTGCAAACAGTACATTCTATGATTATCGGGAATCTGGGTGCAATTATTGCAGCTATAATTTTACAAATACAACATGGAATAGCTGGCAGAATCAAACCTCCTGCCAAGCAAACAATACAATTTTGCAGAACAGAAGCAAAACAGAATATGATTCAAATTATTCAACTTGTTATCAAGTAACTCTGCTTCCATCAGACTTATGGAACTCGGGAAATAATAATACATATTGGGAATTTCAAGAAATTGGATGTGATTATGATGGTGCTCCTGACCTGCAGATAATTTCTCCTGCGAACATAAACTACATGAATGCAACAATTCTTTTGAATATCTCTGCAAATGATTCAACATTAGATAAAATTTGGTATAATTGGAATGGAACAAATTATACTTACACTATTCCATTGAATATAACTTTCAATGAAGGAAGCAACATATTAACAGCTTGGGCTAATGATTCTTTAGGAAATTTGAATTCAACAACAGTGTCTTTTACAATAATAATCCCAGAAGTAAAAGTAAATTCAATAAATATTTATGAGGCATCTCAAGAATCTGAATATGTTGAGCAACAAAATTCAACCATAAGCACAAACATAACTTACAATCTTGCTGGAAATTTAACAATAAGATTTCTTGTTAATGGAACAGAAAAAGAAAATAAAACTGTTTCTTTCTCAAATGAAACAAAAATTGTAAATTTTTCGTGGATAACAGAGGCAGGTTCAAAAAATATAAACATCTCTATTGATGCTGTTGCAAATGAAATAAATTTAACAAACAACTGGAAAAACAATACAATTTCTGTAAAAGGAATAGATGAAGTCCTGAGCATCGAGTTAATTGCGCCATACAGCAATGGCTCTTCTTACTGCATTGCGACAGGAGCATATTCTGATTTTGCCCCAATTCCTCAAGAACTTTGGCAAAATTTGAGTGTTCAAGATCAAGATAAAGTTTTTGATTATGCTGCAGAAATCAAGAAAAAATCAGGCATTGGAACAATGTCAGCAAGCCAGCCTGAACAGCAGCAATGCTCCCCACCTATGACAGGAAATAAAACAGTTTGGGTTATTCTCGCTGAATTTAATGATACAAATCATAGTATGACTGACTGTGATGGCGGCGAATGCACTCCACAATATTGGCAAGACAAACTTTTCAATGAAACTCTGACAGAAAGAATTGGCCTGCCTTGGGCTCAAACAAATAGGACAATGAGAAATTTCTACAAAGAAGCATCATACAATCAACTTTTCATCAATGGAACAATCGTGAATATGTCCTGGGCAAAATTAAATAACACAATGGGTTATTATGCAGGCAGACAATGCGAGCTTCTTCGCGATGCGGTTGTTGCAATGGACCCTTGGTTTGATTTTTCTGCGTACAATGACAGTTCAACGAATATTACAATTCAAATAACTCATGCAGGAGATGGATGGGAAACAACAAACACAAGTGATCCTAATTTAATATGGTCTCTCTCGCTTTCATCCTGCAGCCCATATGCAACTGCAGATGGCAAAATAATCCAAAGAGGAACAATAACTCCTGAATCAGAAGCAGGAAATTACAAATCTTTTGGAACCTGCTGCCATGAGCTTGGGCATCAGCTTGGAATGCCCGATTTATATGATACTGGAGGCGGAGGCTCTGTAGTTTCTGCATGGGATTCAATGGCGGATGATTATTCAGGGAATTCGACAGAAGGATACGGGAGCGTTCCAAATTATTTTGGAGCGTGGAATGTTTTGCTTAAAGGCTGGACAAACCCACAAATAATTCTGCCTGGTTCTATTGCAAATGTCACTCTTGTCGATCATTCTGCAACAAATGGAACAAGAATCATAAAAGTTCCAATAAAAAATGAAAATTCAACAGAATATTTCTTGCTTGAAACAAGAGTAAACAGCTCAGGGATTTTTGATTACAAGTATGACAAGGCTATCTTGCAGGATGGAATTATAATATGGCATATTGATGATAGCCAAGGAAGCATCGGCATAAATAACATTAATACAAATAACGGATTTGTAAACTACAAGCGCGTTCTTATTGAAGATAAAAATGATACAGGATATGTAAATAATCTGCTTTATGAATTAAGAAATGCGGCATTTATAGAGGGCTTCAAATTTGTATGGAATAATTCAGGCCATATTGCAGGAGTTATAAATGACAGCACTAATTCAAGCATGAGAGATCCTGCAAATAAAAGTGCAAATGGCGGAGGGCCTGTAAGTGGAGTTAATGTTTACAATATTGTCAGAGATGGAAATTCTTATAATGCAACAATTAAAAATTCTCTTCTGCCAAATGCAACTTTCAAGGCAGCATTAAATATAACAAGCAATGCAAACATTTCTCTTGAAAATGTTGTTGCAAACATCAGCTGTGATGCGTGGCTTTCATGCCCATCATCAATTTCAATAAATATTTCTGCAAACGGAAACAAAATCCAAAGAATAAATATCACAACAAATGAAACAAATTACAGCGATGGGGAGTTCAAGCAGATAAATGCGAGTGTTTATGGAAAGTTAAATGCAACAGAAAAAGTTCTGACATCAACAGGAAATGATTCAGGCAGCGCAAATCCTGGCGCGCCTCTGCCAGAGCAAGAAACAACCACCCCAAATGCGCCAATAATTCAATATTCAAATCCTGATAATATAAACCAAGAAAGAGAGGATAAAAATAACCAAGCAGCAGATTTTGAGATGAATGAGCTTATTGAACAGATAGAAATACAGGAAAACAGAAACATTGACAACTCTCAAATTATAACCAGCAGCACAATAAATAATAATCCTGATAATAGACAAGAAATAAAACAATTCCTAATTTTCATAAATCTTCTGTTGTTGTTCATAAGCCTTGGAACAATTGTTGTAATTAAAAGAATGAGAAGAAATTAAAGCGCTTCAATTGTCTTTGGCATTTTCTCTCTTGTTTGTCTCCAACTGCCAAAAAAAACAATCTTTTTCAAATCAATATGAGCTTTTCTCAATTTTGTTGTCGGCTGTTTTAACGCATTTGCAATTGGAATTATGGCTTCGACTTGAACATCAATCGGGATTTTCAATTCTTTTTTCACAAACTCTTCATTAAAAGCTCCAACCCAGCAGCATGCAAGGTCTAAATCAGTCGCTTTCAAAAGCATATTCTGAATTGCAGCACCTGCCTGCTGCCTAAGATAAATTTTTGCTCTTTCTCCATAAAATCTGCCCGTCTGAGAAGTTTCAGAGCATACAATAATCAAAAAAGAAGCTTTTCCAACAAAATCCTGTTGGCAGGCATCACAAATTGATTTTTTCTTTTCATGATCAGAAACAACAATTAATTTTACAGTAGAAATTCCGCCTGCACAAGGAGCATGAGTCGCTGCTTCAAGAACCAAGGAAAGCTTGCCCCAATTAA
>PEVX01000033.1 GCA_002780285.1 Candidatus Pacearchaeota archaeon CG06_land_8_20_14_3_00_35_12 | reverse complement strand
TTTGAATGCTGGCATGAAAAATTTTTCAGAAATGCTTGAAAAATTTTCCTTAGCAGGCGGTTTCCAGGCAAAAAATCTGGGAGATGCTTTCTCAATAATGAAAGAAGCAATTTCCGAGAAGAAAAAAGGCAAATGCAAGATATTTTTGTCATTTCCCGCATGCATAATTTCTACAGGCACAAGAGGAATCATAAAAGAGCTTGTAAAGCAAAAGCTTATTGATGTCATTATAACTGCTTCCGGAACAATTGACCATGATTTAGCAAGATTGTGGGGAAATTATTACCAAGGCACTTTTCTGACAGACGATTCAAAACTTGCCCGGCAGAAAATACATAGATTGGGAAATGTTTTTATCCCGCAAAAAGATTATGGAATAATCTTGGAGAAAAAATTGCAGCCGATATTCAATGCAATTTCCAAGAAATACACAAATCTTTCAACTTCAGAGCTTGTAAATGAGATTGGAAAATGTCTTGAACATGAGAAAGGAAAAGAAGACAGCATAATCTATTGGGCTTGCAAGAATGAAATTCCAATAATTTTGCCAGGACCTTATGATGGCGCTTTTGGCTATCAGCTTTGGATGTTCCAGCAGGACCATAAATTAAATCTTGATATTTTTAAAGATGAAACTTTTTTGAGCGAGACAATCTGGCAATGCCAGCGCGAGAAAATCAAGACTGCAGCGCTTGTTCTTGGAGGAGGAATTTCAAAACATCACACAATCTGGTGGAATATGTTCAAGGATGGATTGGATTATGCGGTTTATATCACGACAGCAATTGAAGAAGATGGAAGTTTGAGCGGAGCCAAAACAAGAGAAGCATTAACTTGGGGCAAAATTAAACAAAAAAGCCGGCATGTTACTGTAATTTCAGATGTAACAATCGCATTGCCATTGCTTGTAAATGCGCTTCATGAAAACCTTTAGTTTTCAGGACATTGAAAATTAAAAGATTTTCCCTGTTTAGAAAAAATAATTAATTCTTTTATCCGCAGCTCGCGCTCGAGCTTGAGCTGCTTGATGATGAGCCAAATCCTGGACTTGGGCTTGCTGTTGATAATGTTTGAGAACATTCAGATGGCTTGCTTGTGAACGCATCACAAATAGCTTTCTTTACAGATTCAGGATCTCTGTTTATCTGAGCTTCTTTGCCTTCTATGACAATTGTTGGCGAACCCTGAACGCCGTATTGAGTATTCAATGCCTTGTCTGTTTCCATATATCCCGAAGCTCTGGAATCCATGCAGTCTTCTAATGAACTTTTATCAATCCCTGCTGTTAAAATGCACGAGTTTGCATCGCCAGAATCTGTGAAACATTCCAAATAATCAACTAATTTGCTGCTTTGCTCTTCTCTTATGCATATCATTCGGCTGTTTTCAGTATCTTCTTTTACTCCATGCATTGTATATGAAACAAAACGGAGTTCAAAATTTGCCTTCTCTCCAAGAAGCCTCCAGGCAGGAAGCATTCCTTTCATCATTTGCAGTCCGTAAGGGCAATAACTCATTACAAATACCTGCATTGTAGGCCCTGAATTTTTCTTGCCGCTCACTTTTTTTCCTGTTGATGAAGCTGATTTTCCAACATCCAAAACTTTTATTTTTAAAATCACATCTTGCCCTGCAAACTCACTGTTTGCATCAACAGTTATTGAGTTTTCATCAAAAGATACAACTTTTCCGCCAGCATATCCTGGCCAATTAACAGCAATTTCTTTTCCTACTTCAGGAGTGAATTTGGTTATGATGTAATTGTCATCCTGAAAGATTGTTACATTTCCATTTTCAACAGGAATTTCTTGGGTTGATGTCAAACTATTTTTAATCGTGATTTTTGTGTCAGTAATTAAAATAATCTCTTGTTTCAATCCTTCAACCATCGAAGGAAGTTCTCCAATAGAAGTCTCAATCCTTAATGTTATGTTTGCAGCATCAAAATTAAGAACAGTGTAATTCCATGGATTCCCAGTAATTGCATAGCTTTTGTTTATCAAAGGTGTGCTGTTGAAAGCCTCTGCAAATTCTTGGCTTGTTATGTTTAATGTTCTGTTTGACTCAGTTGTTCTATTTTGTTTCTCGCTCCTGTTTATTTTATATATTAAACTCTGATTAATCTGCCCGAAAGCTTCATCAGCAGTAAGGTTTAATTCTATTTCAGCATTTTTCTTTTGATTTAATAAATTAAAGTCTGTTTTGTTTGACAACAAATTAAGAGACTCAGAAATATTCCCGGAAATGGCTGTTGTTGTTCCATTTTCGATAACTGTTCCGTTTGCTAATGCAATAGAATACTGCAATCTAACAGAGCTTCCCTCTTTTATTTCAGAGCTTCTGAATACAAAAAATAAAAGAACAATCACTGCAATCACTCCAATGCAAATTCCAATTTTCAACCAACTGATATTTTTTTTATGCTGAATATGATGTTCATGATGAACTTCATGATGCTCAGAATGATGCTCTTTTTCTTCGACCATTTTTTAATTAAGAATAACGAAACCTTTATATGTTTAAAAACTTTTCTTGCTTTCAGAACATAAATAAAGAGGAAACTAAAAAATGCCCTATGATATTATAATTGGAAGGGATGAATCTGATAAAAAAAGGTTTGGTTCTGAAGGCTTGATTTATTTAGGAAAGCAGTATGTCAAAATGGGCCAGACAACTTCAATGACCAACAGGATTTTGATGGATGTTGCCAGAAGTCATGTCGTTCTTGTTGCTGGAAAAAGAGGAAGCGGAAAATCCTATACTTTAGGAGTTATCGCAGAAGAGCTTGCCAACCTTCCTAAAGAAGTTGCGCAAAATCTTTCCTGCCTGATTTATGACACCATGGGAATTTTCTGGACAATGGCATACAGAAATGAAAAAGAAATGTCCCTGCTAAAAGACTGGCAGATGGAATCAAAATCCCTGCCAATCAGAATTTTTGTGCCTTATGGATTTGCAGCCCAATACGAAGAAAGAGGAATTCCTGTTTCAAAATCTTTTGCAATAAAAGCTTCTGAATTAAATGTTGATGACTGGTGTTTGACTTTCAATCTTAATTATATTGACCCTGTTGCAATTGTTATTGAAAGAAATATAACTGAATTAAAAGAGACAGAAGAGGATTATAATATTGATGATATAATCAAAAAAATAAAAGATGACAAAGAAGCAGATTCTGTTTCAAAAAATGCCGCAAAGAGTTTGTTTGAAGGAGCAAGAACATGGGGGCTTTTCGCAATTAAAGGAAAGGAAGGAATTTCTTCAAGAGATGTTGTTGAAGAAGGCAAAACAACAGTGATTGATTTAAGCTGCTACAGCTCTATCGGAACTTTTAATGTCAGAGCCTTGGTTATCGGCTTGCTGTCAAAAAAAATCTTTAATGAAAGAATGATTGCAAGAAAGACAGAAGAAGTCGAGGCTGTTCAGCATGGAATTGACTATTTATATTATAAGTCAAAGAGAGAAATGCCTCTTGTATGGATTTTGATTGATGAAGCTCATGAATTTTTGCCTAAAGAGGGAAAAACTGCAGCAACAGACGCTTTAATCCAGCTGCTTAGAGAAGGAAGGCAGCCAGGAATAAGCATGGCCCTAGCTACACAACAGCCAGGAGGGCTTTCAAGAGACGTTATGACTCAATCAGATATTGTTTTATCTCACAGACTGACTGCAAAGCCAGACGTAGATGCGTTAAATCTGATAATGCAGACATATCTTTCGGAAAGTATTCTGACATACATGAACAATCTGCCGCATCTGAAAGGTTCTGCAATAATTCTAGATGACAATTCAGAAAGAATTCATCCAATGAGAGTCAGAGCTAGAATGACATGGCATGGCGGAGAAGCGCCGACTGCTGTCAAGATTATAAAAAGAGTGTGAAAATGTTCTTCAAAAATCAAAAATTGAATTTATTGTCTAATCAGATAAAAATATGCAAAAAATGCAGGCTTTGGAAATTCAGAAAGAACGCTGTTCCTGGCGAAGGCCCTGCAAATGCTCGCCTTATGATCATTGGAGAAGCGCCCGGCGCTTCTGAAGATGAATCAGGAAGGCCTTTTATTGGAAAAGCAGGAAAATTTTTGAATAAATTGCTTGAGAAAAATAAAATTGATAGAAAAAAAATATTTATAACAAATGTTGTGAAATGCAGGCCGCCGAAAAACCGAGTTCCGGAAGATGATGAAATAAATATCTGCGCGAAAAATTATCTTGAAAAGCAGATTGAACTGATAAAGCCGAAGATGATTCTGCTTCTTGGAAATACTGCTGTCAAGACATTCTTTGCAAGTTTTGAACTAAGCGAGCATCATGGAAAAATTATCAAGACTGCAAAAAGACTTTATGCATTCACATATCATCCATCTGCAGCGCGCTTTACAAAAATAAGGAAAAAAATTGAAAAAGATTTTGAAAATATATTTGAACTGGTAAAATGAAAAAGAGCTTTTGGACAGGAATTTCTACAAGCATAATTTTGCTCGGCTTGGCAAGCCTGTTTACAGACATGTCCTCTGAGATTATTGAGCCTATCTTGCCTTTGCTTTTAACTTCGCTTGGCGGAGGGGCATTACTGGTTGGATTGATTGGCGGTTTAAGCGACGCAGCAATAAGCCTTTTCAAAGTTTTTTCAGGATATTTTTCAGATAGAATTGGGAAAAGAAAACCCTTTATTTTTACAGGCTATGCCTTTTCTTCATTTGCTAAATGGTTTTTTCCTTTCATTGCTTCCTGGCAGTTTTTGATCTTCAGGCCTATTGAAAGAATGGGTAAAGGATTTAGAGAACCTCCAAGAGATGCTTATCTTGCAGAAAATTCTCAGAAAAAAATTCATGGAAAAGTTTTTGGTCTCCACAGAACGTTTGATACAATCGGAGCAATCATGGGTTCCTTGCTTGCTTTTCTTTTGCTCTGGTATTTTAAATTCAGTTTTAAGACAATTTTGATTATTGCAGCGTCAATTGCAGTTATTGTATTGATTCCAATCTTTTTAATCAAGGAAAAAGTTACAAAACCAAAGAAAACACCCTTTTTTGTTAGTTTAAAGAAATTGTCGCCTAAACTAAAACAATTTTTAATTATTGCTTTTCTTTTTGCCTTTGCAAATTTCAGCACTTTCTTTTTAATCCTGAGGGCAAACCAATTTTTTTCAGCTTCTACTGCTGTTTTATTCTATGTTATCTTTAATGCAGCTTATGCTGTTTTTGCAATTCCAACAGGAATGCTTGCTGATAAAATAGGAAAGAAAAAAGTTTTGATCTTGGGCTATTTGATTTTTTCAGGAACTCTGTTTTCTTTTGTTTTTTTCAAATCGCTAATTGCTTTGGCAGTATTGTTTGCATTTTATGGCCTTGCCTATGCATTTATAATTGGAAATGAAAGAGCTTTAGTAGCCGATTTATCTACAAAACAAATAGGAACTTCAATAGGAACATACTATATGTTAATTGGCTTGATTGCTTTGCCTTCAAGCCTGCTTGCAGGATGGCTTTGGCAGGCATTTAGTCCAGAATTTGCATTTATTTTTGGCGCTGCTTTTGCGCTTTTGGCTGCAATTGTTTTCTTGCCTATGAGAATTAAAGAATAAGAAAATCAATTCTCACTCTGAATTTGTAAGGAGCTATTTCACCGCATTTTTTCCATGCAAGGATTCTGATTTTCTTTTTTGCCCGCTTTGCTGCCTGCTGTATTTTTTCTATTGATGCATTTGGAATCAGGTTTTCCTGCAGGAAGTCATAAAAATAAATTATTGTGTTCTTTTTTGCAGCTTTGAATGCGTCCTGCAAAAAAGTTTCTTTCAATTGAGGCCTTGCCATGACAATTCTGTCAAATTTCTCTTTTAATTTTGGAATAACTTTCTTGACATCGCCTTGGATTGCTTGGATATTTGAAAGCTTGTTGATGCGAATATTGTCTAGGGCATATTTTGTAGCTTCGCGGTTTAATTCTATCATTTTAATCTCTTTTGCCTTTGAATTTTTTGAGATGACAAGCCCGAAAGGCCCTACTCCTGAGAACAAAACAAGGATTTTTTCATTTTTTTTGACTTGCCTCGCAATTTTCATGCGCTCATTAGCAAGTCTTGGCGAGAAATAACATGCTTCAATGTTTAATTTCATCGCGCAGCCATTTTCATTGTAAATAGTTTCCTTTGTTTTGAGCCCGGCAATATATTTCAGCTTTCTGGTTCTTAAACGCCCCTTAAATTTTCCAAATTTTTTCAGAACAGTCTTGATGCTTGTATGCTGCTGCATTATTGCATTTGCGATAATCTTTTCCTTTTTAACAAGCTCTTTTGGAACATCGATTATTGCAATAGTTCCGATTATGTCAAATGCTCTTGGCAGGATTATGAGCTCTTTTTCAGTCAGCTTGTTTTTCAAAAATTCCTTGAGATTCATGTTTTAACTGATTTGTTTACAATCTAAAGACAAGTTTTTTAAAGTTTAAAAAACTTATACCTTGCGAATAAAAAATGGTGAAAAAAGAAGGCATTTTTCTTGCATTATTAGCATTAATCTCAGTTACTTTAATCTCTATAGTTTCAGCTCAATCTTCTGGCCAGGCTTTTATTGATTTCCTTCAGACAGAACCAGCAGCATATATGATTTGGTTCATGATCTTCTTTTGCGTCATCTTTTTTTCAGCAAAGCAAATTTTCGGGGCTAATGATAATATTTCAATTACGTTCTCCATAGTTGCCTCAATTTTAACTACTGTCGGCCTGATGCGTTCCTATCCTAACATAATGCAAAAAATAGGGATTTTCTCACTTGTTTTATTGGGTATCGCAGCCATTCTGTTGATTGTTGCTCTTTCCAAAAAAGCAGGAATTGGTGGAGGAGGATTCAAGCCAACTCTTTATTTGATTCTTGCAGGATATCTTTTATTTTGGATTTTATTCAGATTTACAAATTTATTTCCAAGCGGATTTAAAGATGCATTAACACCATATCAAACTTGGCTTGATGTTATTGCATTTATCTGCACTGCAATTTTAGTGATTGCAGGGGCAATGAGTGCAAGCAAGAAAAAGCTTCCTGCAAATGTTCCTCCAGCTGTTGAACAGCCATTTAGAGAAGCCCAGAGAGCAGAAGCACAAGGAAGGCCTGATGAAGCTGCGAAAAAATATGCAGAAGCCGCGGACAAAGCAGATAAAGCTGCAGAAGAATCAAAAAAAGCAAAAGAGGACACTAAAAAAGCAAAAGAAAAATTTTTCACAACTGTAGGAATGCATTATAAAACACTGCAGGATATTGAAACAAGATATTCTCAATTAACTGCAGAAGCAAAGAAAAGATATGCGACTGACCCAGTATATCTAAACAGATTAGTTGTGAAATTGCAGGAACGAAAAGAAAGAGAGCTTGAACATTTTGGAAATATCCAACTAAGAGGGGCTGCTGCAGATGCATCAGCAAAGCAAAATGCGCAGATTAGGGATGAAGCTGCAAAAAAAGCAGCAGAACAATCACAGGCAGCAGCAAAAGACAAAACGCTTTTAGACACCCTGAGTGGGGAAGAAAGAAAGTTGAGAGGAAAAATTAAATCTGCCGAGGACAAATTAGCCAGGCTTAAAGCAGAGGTTGAAGAAAGAAAAGCTGATTATGATAAAAAAAATAAAGAATTGGAAAAATTAAAAGCACAGCAGCTTGATCTTACAATGGCTGCCGGTCCAGCGGAGATGGAAAAAATGCGCCAGGCTGTACCAAATCTACAAGCAGAAGTACAAAAACTGAAGGACGATTTAGATAGAAAACAGATTGAGCTGAGATTATTTATTGCCAGGGAAGGAGACAAGTTGGCAGAAAATAGAAGAAAAAGAGACAAGCTGGAAGAGGAAATCATATCAGTATACAAGAGAGTGGGAGGTTGAAAAAAAATAAAAAATGAAATCAAAAACGACTTTGTTTTTTTTAGGGCTTTTGACAGTGATATTGGGTGTTTTGCCTTTGATAAAGACATACCTGCCAATTCTAACGCAAATACCCCAAACAGGAATTATTTATCCTGTAGCTATAATAATAATAGGGCTTATTGGAATAGTATCTAGTTTTAGCAGCAGAACATATTAATTTGAGATTATTGGTCTATTATATCGAAATATTTAAATAACAAATTTAGCTTAATAAACAAGAGAAAAATGAAAAAAAAGATATTTGCATTGGTGATGCTATCGTGCTTGTTATTCTCAATGACTTTAGTCAGCGCAGGCTTTTTCAGTGAAACTTTTGCAAAAGGCCCAAGTCTTCTTACTGGCGGTTTGGATTTCCTTTTTGGACTTCAAAAGATGAATTCAGAGAATGGACAGGCATTCTTGATTTTTATGGCAATCTTTATAATGATATTTTTCGCGGCTTCTGATATATTTGCAATGTTTTCAACTTTTAGCTCACTTACTTCATGGGTTCTTGGTTTTGGATTAGCAATAATTGCATCAGCAACTGGCTGGATTTCTACCTTCTCTATGTGGGCATTTGGAGCAGCTGCTGCATTTGGAGCTGGTGCAATAGTGGCGATTATAATACTTACATTTGTTGCAGCCTTCGCAGTTCATTTAGGAATTGGCGGTTTTGCAGCATGGGCATATAGAAGACAAGCAGGAATTAAGGCTGCAAAAGGCGGAGCTGATGTCGTAGCAGCAATAACACAGCTTAGAGAAACAGCAAGAGCATACGAAAAGCCCAAATAGTCATATTTTTAAATTTCTAATTCTTTAGATGGGCATGGCGATTTTAGATGTAATTGGAAGCATTGGAGCATCTATTTTGCATGGATTGCTTGTTTTTTTTGGAATTTCACAGCAGCCATTCGTAGTTCAAATAATTGCTTTGGTGATTGCAGTTGCCTTGCTGTGGGAATCTACTGTAACCTTGAAGAGTTACAGCATGTTTTCAGGATTTGTATCTTTTGTAATATCTTTGGCGATAATTATCCTTCTCGCGCCTTTGGGAGTTATCAAATTTTTAGCTTTGCTTGTATTTAACCTGCTTTCAAACTTTTTTTCAGGATTGCAGATTTTAGTTATTGGAATCTTTGTCATTCTTATAATCTTTTTTATAATTGATATTATAAACCGCAATTTTGCCAGAGGAAGAAGAAAGGCAAAAAGACAGGTTGAAAAAGCTGAAGAGGAAGTTACGAAAAAAGAACTGCGAAAAATAGGGGAAAAACTAAAAAAATAAAATAATTAGAACCACTTTTTCAGATTTTTCTGCTTTTGGTCTTCCTTGATTTCCGAAATTTTTTTGAGCGCGCTGTTCATTCTTTCTTCTGAGAAATCATGCTTTTTTACAAGAATATTGCGAAGCGCTTTTTCATCTATTTCCTTGAATTTTATTTTGTAATCTTTGGTTACCTGCGGTTTTTTGAATAAATCAAAAACTTCTTTCCAGTCAAAAGGCATTTCTTCTCCTTTTTCTTTTAACTGCTTTTCAACAGCAGCAAAAATTGCGTTTGGAGTTTTGTATTGCTTTACTAATGTAAGTGATTTTTTTGGGCCGAGGCCATAAATTCCTTTTGGATTATAATCTGTGCCGCAGAGGATGCCTAGGCAGATAAGCTGGTCTAAATTTATTCCTAAAATTTCAATCAATCTGTGAAATTCAATCAATTCTGGCTGAATTGGCACGAACAAGCCAGATGGAGTTCTTCTTTTTCTCGCGATAGTTAAATTCTGAATTAATCTTGGAGCTCCGAACAGCAAAGAATCATAATCCTGCGATGCTGCAGCCCATGCATCTCCCTGTTTTGCCATGAAAGCAGCTTGCGCCTCGCCTTCGCTCGGCGCTTGAACATGCGGAATTCCAAATGCATCGAGCAATTCTTTTGCTTCTTCAATCATCTGGCTGTTTAATGTCGCGAAGCGGCCCGCATATTTTCCAGCTTCCTCTTCTTCTCCTCTTCCAAGGGCTTCATGATATTTTATTTTTGCGCTGTCTTTTGCAGCTTTTCTGTATTCATGAGTCCTGAATTTTTGCTCCGGAGGTATTCCATCAAAGACAAAAATCAATTTTATTCCAAGTTTCATCAAATGAGTTGTTCTGTAGAATAATCCTGATAAATGAGAAGTTATATTTCCATTTTTGTCAGTCAATGGAGCTCCGTCTGGCTGTCTTATGGTAGTCAAGAACTGATATAATGTATTGAAAGCATCAACTGCAAGGGTTTTTCCTTGCAAATCTTTCAAAGAAATTTCCCATTTCGGAACAATATCTTTTATTTGCAAACCCATGCTTTTCTAAAGAAAAAGAAGATTAAAAATCTTATGAGCGGTTTATTGTTTATGAAGATTATTATAAACCCTGTTTCTTGCTTTGATTATGAATTCTTCGTCTAAATTAATTTTTTTATCTTTGAGGTAGTTTTCTAAGTTATTTCGTATTACTGCCTTGTCATTAATTGCATGATAAATTGCAAAAACCCTTTTTGCTTTCATCCTTTTAAAATTTTCTGCTTCAATTCCTTTTCTTTTGCAGTGATCATAAAGCCAATCAACAACTTGATATTTATGATTGGGTTTCCAATAATCCTCTCCTGCCTTTGGTTTCATTAATCTCAGAAAGTCTTGATTGTCAGTGAGTTCTAAAATTTGATTTTCTAATCTCTTTGTATTTAATTCTCCATATTCTTTTATTTCAGATTCTTGTATCATTTTAACATGAAAAATTCCACAAGTGAAGCAAGTGGCTCTGAATAATCCTTTATTTTTCTGTATTGGTTGATTAATTTGGCTATTTCAAATTTGTTTTCATAAATATACATTGGCTTTTCATCTTTCATAGCAAGACATTCTTTTAATCTGTTTTCAAGTTCAAGTTTAGAATATTGTTTTTCAGGCATTATCTCCCCTTTTCCAGATTCTACAGTGATTATCGTTTGATTGTTTTCCATTTTTATTTGTCTTGTTTTATATTTCTAAGAGGATTGTAGCAAACTGCTTTTGGCGTGTCAACCCTGATATTTTGAGTATCTTTGTAATCTTTGTAGTCTGTGCTTGAAACTTTCCATGATTCAAACAAGAATCCGTTGTTTTCTTTCAAAATGTTGTCTCTTTTATCAAGAATTTTGTCAAGTTTTCCATTATAGCCCAATGTTGAAGTTCCGCTAATAATGTCTGAATTTCTTTGTTCAGGTTTTTGCGCAGTTTGTATAAATTCCTGTCTCACAGGTTCGAGCTTTTTGTTCAGTTTGATTGTGTTTGGAATGCATGAAGCAAGATAAATAAGCCCTAAAACAAAGATTGGCCACCATTTTGGCCCTTCGTAATTCTCTGTGTTTGACATTGTTATCATTTTTTATTTGCCTTTCCCTTGTGAGAATAAAAGATTTTTAAGTGCTTCACTGCCAATAGTGTAAACTTCAGGTTTAGTTTCAGGCTCTGGAATAGTTTCTTGTTTATCCGGGTTTTTATACATTGTTGGCATTAATTTTGCAGTAGGATTTCCCAAAAATGTGATTCCTTTATATTTCTCTAAGCTTATCTTTGGCACAGAAGGAAGTTCATTTTTCAAGCTATCTCTATCTTCTTTTCCAATCCTAATAATTGTATATCCACTCATTTTGCTTTTTTCGATTGGCTTAATGCCTATTTTGTTACTATTCCATAGTAACATCTATTTAAAAACCTTTCGTTTTTGGCTGCTTTGATGCTTGTTTTAAGCTTCTTCTAAGAAGTTTTATATATTATCCTGGCTTTTTTTGAATATGGAATCTACTTTGAAAGGCAAGGAACAGGTTAAATTGGACTTTATCCCTCTTGATTTTGACTATCTTGATTTAGACGGCAAATGTCATATTCGCATGTTCGGCAGGACTTCTGAAAACAAAAGATGCTGTGTGCTTGATACTACTGATGCTTATTTTTGGCTTTTTCCGCGAGCTGGAATTGACCTTAAAAAGTATGCTGAAAAAGTCGCCAAGATAAGCTTGGAGCATGCATCAAGAATTGCTAAAGTTGAAAAAGTTGAGATTAAAGACAAGCATTTTCTTGGAAATCCAATCAAAGCTCTGCAGGTTTTTGTCTCAAATCCAAAAGATATTGCAGTTATCAAGGATATTGCCAAGACCTTTCATGAGACTCTTGAGAAAAAAGAAACAGACATTAATTTTGTTACAAGATATATTATTGACAAAAACGTTAAACCTCTGGAATGGGTTCACGTTGAAGGTCGAGAGCTGAATCAATATATAGAAGTTCCTTTTGATGTTGATACTGATATTGTTGTGATGGCTGATGAGATAAAACCCACTCAGGAGCATGAATTAAAATTGAATTTTCTTGCTTTTGACATAGAATCAACTGAATTTGAAATAGGAAAAGGCGAGATTGTGATGATCTCTCTTGCAGACCATAATTTTCACAAAGTATTGACATGGAAAAAATACTCAAATGCTCCTGAGGAAGTTGAATTTGTAAAAGATGAAGCAGAGCTGATTGAAAAATTCATGAAAATAATTCATGAAAGAAAGCCCGACTTTCTTGTAGGATATTTTTCAGACGGCTTTGACCTGCCTTATTTGAGGGCAAGGGCAGAGCAAAACCACATAAAGCTTGATTTAGGCCTTGATAAAAGCAACCTTAGTTTTAGCAGAGGAATTATGCCTTCAGCAAAAATAACAGGGAGGGTTCACATTGACTTGTACAGGTTTGTGAATAATATCTTTGCATACACTCTCCAATCTCCAACAATAAGCCTTAATGATGTTGCGAAAGAATTAATTGGAGAGGAAAAGCTTGAAATTGATTTAGGGCATATCACAAAAGAGCTTAGGTCAACTCACGGGAAAATTAAAGATGCTGAAATGCGAAGATTTTCCTTGTATAATCTGCAGGATGCTGTTCTTACCTCAAAACTTTTCCTGAAGTTATGGAATAATTTAGCAGAACTTACAAAAGTTGTTTCCGAGCCCTTGTTTGAAGTCTCGAGAGCGAGATATGCTTATCTTGTAGAGAACAATATTCTTCATAATCTTAAAAGATTCAATGAAATTGCTGCATCAAGGCCTCTCGGTGAAGAAATTGGAGAAAGAAGAGAAAGAGAGAAGTATATTGGCGCTTTTGTAAAGGAGCCAAGGCCAGATGTTTATGAAAAAGTGGCTGTTTTTGATTTTCGCTCTTTTTGGCCAAGCATAATTGTAAGTTTTAATATTTCTATGCCTACGTTATTGGAGAAAAAAGAATCAGGAGGTTATGAAACCCCTGAATTTGAATTTGACGGCAAGAAAAGAAAATTTTATTTCCAGAAGCAAGAGGGATTTATACCAAGAATTTTAAAAGAGCTGCTTGAAAAAAGAAAAGAGACAAAAGCTGAATTTAAAAGAAATCCATCCCCTGTTCTTGAAGCAAAAGATTATGCCTTGAAAACTCTGGCGAACGCGACATACGGCTATTTTGGATTTTTTGGGGCAAGATATTATTCGCCAGAATGCGGTGCAAGCATAACTGCAATTTCTAGATATTACATTCATAAAACAATTGATGAAATTGAAAAATTTGGATTTGAAGTCATTTATTCTGACACAGACTCTGTAATGTTTGCTCTTGGAAACAAGACAGAGAAAGATGCCAAAGAAATTCTTGAAAAAATAAATAAAACTCTTCCAGGAACAATGGAGCTTGAACTTGAAAATTTTTATGTCAGAGGAATCTTTGTCATGACAAAAAAAGGCGAGACAGGTGCAAAGAAAAAATATGCCTTACTTGCAAAAGACGGCAATATCAAAATCAGAGGATTTGAGGCAGTAAGAAGAGACAGATGCGATTTGGCAAAAGAAACCCAGGACGTAGTTTTGAAAAAAGTCCTTGAAGAGGGAAAAGCAGACAATGCCCTGGCTTATGTCATCAAAATTTTAAAAGAAGTTCGAGAGAAAAAAGCGCCTATTGAGAAGCTGATTATCAGGACCAAGCTGAAAAAAGCAATTGAAAGCTATGAAGCAAGAGGCCCTCACGTTGTTGTTGCTGAAAAAATGCTTGAGCAGGGGCTTCCAGTCAAGGCGGGCAGTTTGATTGAATATGTTATTGCAAAAGGCAATTCAAAAGAAAGAATCCGAGAAAGAGCAAAGCTGCCTGATGAGGTTGAGAAAGGCGGGTATGACATTGATTATTACATTGAGCATCAAATTGTTCCTGCTGTCGAGACAATCTTTGCAGTTTTCGGCATAACGAAAGAGCAGATAATTGAAGGAAAAAAACAAAAAAATCTCGGGGAATTCTAATTTTATTGAAAATGTTCCAGCCAAAACCTGAATTTGAGAAAAGAATGCAAGAACTTCTTGGAGAAGAAACAGAAGAATATTTCAAAATAATACATAAAGAACTGCCAAACTGGATTAGATGCAATACATTAAAGATTTCTCCAAATGCCCTCATCAATATGCTTAAAGAAAAAGGCTGGAAAATAAAGCAGCCTTTTTCATCAAATAAAGAGATTATTCTTGTTGAATCAGAATTAAAACCCGGAGAACTTGGAAATTCTGTTGAACATCAGAAAGGATTGTTTTATGTGCAGGACTTGGCAAGCATGATGCCTGCAATCGCTCTTGAACCTTCTGAAAAGGATTTTGTCCTTGATTTATGCTCTGCTCCTGGAAGCAAAACAACTCAAATTGCAGCTTTAATGAAAAATTCAGGACTTTTGATAGCAAATGAATTTGATTTTGCAAGGGCAAAAGTGCTGATGGAAAATTTAGAGAGATGTTCTGTAAGCAATGAGATAGTAATAAGGCATGATGCAGAAATTATTTGCCAAAAATTAAAAGAATTGAAGATTATTCCGAAGAAAATACTTGTCGATGCCCCATGTTCTGGGGAAGGAACAATAAGAGGCTCTCCAGAAACCCTGAAAACATGGAATTCAAACATGATAAAACATTTTTCACTTATCCAAAAAAGAATTGCTTCAGCAGCATTAAATCTGTTGCAGCCTGGCGGCGAGCTAGTTTACTCGACCTGCACTCATGCGCCTGAAGAAAATGAAGCTGTTTTGCAGCATTTGCTTGAAAATTTTAACATTAAGATTGAGCCATTAAAATTGCCTATGAAGACAAGGCATGCTGTTTTGGAATGGCTCGATGATGAATTTGAAGAGCAGATTATAAATGCAGCCAGAATTTATCCTCAGGACAATGATTCAGAGGGCTTTTTTCTTGCGAAAATAATAAAAATTTCAGACAAGGAGAAAAAATGAAACAAAAATCAAAATTAGGAAAAGAGATTTTGCATGAGCTGAAAGAGCATTTGCCTTTCACAGCCCTTGCCACATTGGTGGCAGTGGTTATTTTTGGATTTTTAATAAAAATGCCCAATCTTAATTCATATACTGAAAATTTATTCAATCTTTTTCATCCAGCGCATATTTTCTTTTCATCCATAGTATCTGCAGCCATATTTTTCAAATATAGAAGAAATATTTGGCTTGCATTAATATCTGGTTTTGGCATTGCAATATTTATGGCTTCTGTTTCAGACATAATCTTTCCATTCTGGGGCAGTCTTGCTTTCGGAATTCCAATATCTTTTCATCTGCCCTTTGCTGAATTGCCTTTTTTAATTTGCGGAGTTGCAATTCTTGGAAGCTTGTTTGGAATAGTATGGAATAAAACAAAATTCCCTCATTTTGTTCATGTTTTAATCTCTATTCTTGCAAGCTTGCTTTATATTTTTGCATACGGCTTTATCCTTAATCTGTTCTCGCTTGTTTTAATATTCCTTATTGTATTTGTATCTGTGATAGTTCCTTGCTGTTTAAGCGATATAGTCTTGCCATTGATTTTACATGGCATTGGGAGAAAAGACTAAAATGAAATTCCTGAACAAATCGAGAAAAAAAGAAATTTTAAGAGTTCTAGAAAGAAAATATGGAATCGACAAGAAGCTGAATTATCTGTTTATTGAGATTCCCCTGGCTTCAGGAGGCTCTGAAGTTCGAATTTTTTCAGGAAATATTGATAAAGTCAGCCTTGTCAATCTCTCTGCCGCGAGAATTGTGACTTTGGGATTGGGCTTATGCTTTATCAAGGCTAATGAAATTAATTTTGTTGAGCAAACAGTTGAATTTTTAAAAGGGCTTTAAATTAATAATATTATAAAACTTAGGGGCGTGCCCTGACGTCATTTGCACGCGCGGAAAATTAAAATAGATTCAAAAAATAAATTAACAAAACAATAAAACAAAAAATGGAACAAGAAGAACTGAAGAAATGGCGTGAGTCGGGCAGAATTTCCGCTCGCGCGATGAAATATGCCCGCAGCATTGTCAAAGATGGAGTTTCTTTATTGGAAATTGCCGAGAAAATTGAACAAAAGATAGCTGAGCTCGGCGGAACGCCGGCTTTTCCTGTTGATTTGTGCTGCAATGAAATTGCAGCGCATTATTCGCCTGTGATTGGGGACAAGAATGTTGCGCATGGAATTGTAAAAATTGACCTGGGTGTGAGTGTTGACGGTTATTTGACAGATACTGCCTCTGCAGTTGACCTTAGTCCGGAGGGAAAATATAAAAAAATGATTGC
>PEVX01000036.1 GCA_002780285.1 Candidatus Pacearchaeota archaeon CG06_land_8_20_14_3_00_35_12 | reverse complement strand
TTTTATTATGGAAAAATTTGCTTGGCTTGTAATGCTCTTCAAGATTTTGTTTTCTGTGCAGAGAGCGTTTTGAATTTCAAATGACCAAGAACCAATGTCTGCCTGGCTTGAGGGCAATTCAGCATAAACGAAATATTTTCCTTTGGAAATTGTAGTCAAATTGAAAAAAAGAGGCCTTTCAACTCCATCTTTAAAAAAATAAATGTTGGAATATGCAAGATCCTGGGAAAAATTTCCCGAGATTTCAGCCTGAAAAGTTTCTCCTGGAAAATAAACTGTTTTAGGAATTGTTATATTTACACAGTCTGCAGAAGCAAGCTGAAAAGAAAGAATAAAACAAGCCATGAAAAATAAAAAAAGAAAAACCTTTTTCATCTTATTTTGTTAATTTTCTGAGTTTTTTCAGGGTTTCTTGCAATTCTTCTTCTGCTGTTTTTTTGGAGCTTGGCTTTGGAGCCTGAATTCTTGATAATGGCAAAGGTCTTGGCCTTGGTTGTGTTTGTGTAGCATAAATTGGCCTTATTGGAATTGGTCTTTGCGGCAATCTTGGAGGGACTGGAGGATAAATTGGACGAGCAGGATACTGGCCTGGATACTGGCCTGTTCTTGGAGGTCTTTTTCCAAAAAACTTTTTCAATTTATCGCGCTGCCAATATGCAACTACTGCAATTGCAGCAATTATAATCAACCACAGCCACCATAAGCCTGCTTTCTTGCATTCTCCATTAACACAACAATAATTTGTATCTGTAGCAGGTTCAAAATTGCCTGAACATTTTTCATTTTGCTCACACATCACACCATTTAATTCAGAACAGCTTTTTGGCTTTTCAGAACACGTTCCAATGCAGCACAATCCGTCTTTTGATTGCTGGGAAGCTCCTGAAC
Organism: Candidatus Pacearchaeota archaeon CG06_land_8_20_14_3_00_35_12; assembly: GCA_002780285.1. Taxonomy (GTDB): domain Archaea; phylum Nanobdellota; class Nanobdellia; order Pacearchaeales; family PEVX01; genus PEVX01. The sequence continues at coordinate 6,376 of PEVX01000036.1, read as the reverse complement.
AAAGCTGATCAAAGCCACATACCTGTCCTTGAAGCTCAATACATGTTTTAAATTCACAGCAGACATCGCTTCCTTCGCAAGCATAAGTCAATTGATTTTCATTAGCATCACAGGAGGATTTGCATGAGCCTGCCATATTTTCACATTCTGTTTTCTCTTCAATTCCCCCTCCTCCAATTGATGCAGGAAGAGGATGAGCAATAGCATAAACCATAAATGCAGTGTCTCTGACTGAATTTGCAGTCTGCCAATTGCCTTCTGCTTTTTGCACTGTAAAAACATAATTTAATGCAGATGAAAGATTTCCATATTCTCCTGCTGTTGAGCTTGAGAGCATAAGAAGCACTAGGGCTGTATCATAAATTCCGCCATATGTTGAGCCAGGAGCCTGCCAATTGCCTTCTGTATATTGTGACTGCAATACCTGTTCTCCGTAATTCGTAGAGCTTGTCAATGCAAAAAGAAATGTGTTTGGCAGATATTTTGCATTTACATCAAGGTCTGATTGTCCTGCAAGATATGGAAGCAGCATCGAGAAATAATTATTTCCTGCCTGCTGCAAAGCATAAGCAGCCCATAATGTTCCTTCATAATCGCACGATGTAAATCCGAGGCAGTAAGATTTTATTGCTGCATCAACAGACTGCCCTGAAGCTCCATCAAAAATCTGGCTTGAAACATAGAGCACTGAATTCTTTGTGTAAATAAAAGAAACCTTGAAATCTTTATCGCAATTTACTGTAAATGTTTTGTCCAAGCAGCTTCCGCTTGAAACTTTAAGCCAATAATTGTTTTGCGCGAGGCTCAAACAGGTTCCGGCGCTTGAAGAAACTTTTTTGTCTTTGCCAACACTCACATTGTAATTTTTTCCATCATATGAAATTTTGCATTTTGCATTTTCAGACGTATCCAGCTGCATATACCATGAAACTCCTTCTGCAAAAGATTTTTTTCTTGCAACGAGCCATGATTGAATAGTGCTTGTATCCTCGCCAAAAGCATCTAATGCAAGCAAAGCCATTGCTGTGGATTTTATGCTGCATCCTCCGCTTTGGACAGGCCAGCACTCGCTGTTTGTTGATTTTGCAAGCAGAGCATCGCGGCCTTTTGATGCAGAATTTGCATCATCTGCGAGAGCGAGCAGAACCAGGGAATTTTCGTCTGTTGAAGAGGGCCATTGAGTTTTTGTCTGGTTTGTAAGCCAGTTTTTTGCAATATTTATTTTTGAAGTTTCATTTGCTGTGAGGGCATACTGCGAGCTTGCAAAAGGAAGAATTGCCAAAATTGCCAGCAATAATAATGCAATATAAATTACCTCTTTTCTCAAATTTTTCATATCTTCATTAGGCAGAAGCAATTTATAAATTTTTATCTTTATTCTCGGTTTATTGCTGACGCTTTTTTCTTCGGCTTTTCTGCCTTTCCTCTTTTTGCTGCTCTTCAGCCCGCCAGACTGCCTGCTGTTCAGCAAGCCTTATTTTTTTAAGAACATAATTTACAGGATTTTTGGTTTTTCCGCAAAGAAAATCAGGAATGCATACTGCAATATCATTGTAATAATTCTTATCGCAGTTTGGAGGCAGCATTATCTTGCTTCTAAGATGCCATGCAAGCTGGGTTCTGATATATCCTTCTTTGAGGGGATTATAATTTTTCTTATTCCATTCTTCTATCTTTTTTTCAATATCTTCTTTGTCAAGATGCAAGGATCTGAAGAAATTAAGCAGAATAAATAACGCTCTTTTTCTGCCGTCTTGCTTCATTCCTTGGAGAATATTTCTGATGCATGGCGGATAAAAGCTCTCATTCAAATCTTTTATTCCGACAAATCTATCACTAAAAGTTCTCTTTTCATCGACGCCGCTTGTTTTTTTAATTATATTATTAATCATTCTGGCATCCTTCACTGACTGATTTTGCTTTGCCTGCCAGTCACATGCTTCGCGAAGAAGTTCATCTGCCTCATTCTCATCAGGAACAGGCATGTATTCTTTTGGATAAACCCTGTCTGGCTTTGCCCATGCAGGATGAAAACTTGCAATCTGCTCTGGCTTTATTACTATACTTGAAAGCATTGTTCTTTCATGAAGAGAATAGGGCATTCTGAACAAATGCCTTGGCGCAATCAAAATTGTATCAATATCAAGAACAGAAAAAGGATTAAATCTTTGATTGGCTGTCAATTCCTGGATAGATTTTCCAATGCTCTCGCTTATTTCCCGCAAGGGATTCATTGATAAGATTCTTGTAGCAAGAGGCTGCATTATCATCTGCTTCAGATATGCTGCGATAATTCTCGGGCCCTGGGGAAAAAACTCTTTTACAAGGATTTTTCCTGAGTCTTGGATTATTTTCTTTGGAAAAGCATCTGCTGAAACACCGATATGAAATCCGCTTCCTCCTGAAAATTTTATCCCAAAATTATTAATATTATGGAACTTCAAAGCTTCTGACAAAAGCTGGGCGCCAATCTTGCTGTATTCAAGAAATTTGCAGTCAATATCAAGAATCAAGTCCCAGCCTGTCCTTAAATCATCAATCTGTCTTTGGGACATTTCAAGATTCAACGAAAGAGGGTTTTCCCATAATTCTTCTGAGCAATGAAATGATGTCGCGCCCTTCATGACTAAATTTTTAACATCGCTTGGATACTGAAGCATATCCGGCCGTTTTCCAAAACCGCCTTTGTAAGAAGGAACTACTTCTCTGTTCTTTGAAAAGTTCAAAAGCCCCTGCTGCACATCTTTTCTTAGATAATAAAAAAAGCATGACCTTCTGAGCTTTTCATTAACCTTCTGAGTCTGCTCATCTTGACTTGCTTCCTCTTTCTTAGCCTCTTCTCCTTCCATTTTTCTCTCAATTTACTTGGATTTTATTTTTAAATAGATTTGTATAAATGAGAATAACAAAATTTAAAAACAAAACGTTCATCAGTTTTCATTATAATTTTCATTATAATAAAGAGTTAATTAAAATGCAATTAAAACTTGACAATCCGCAGCTTCTGAGTGAGGGTATCTCTATTCTTTCAGAGCTTGTGACAGAAGTAAAGGCAAGAGTCACAAGAGCGGGATTGAATATAATTGCTATAGACCCTGCAAATGTGGCTTTAGTCAATCTAAAGCTTCCTGCATCTGCATTCTCGCAGTTTGAACTTGACAAAGAGGAAGTAATCTTAGGATTGAACTTGCAGGATTTAAAGGCGGTTTTAAGAAGAGTTACTGCAAACAGCAAGCTTGTTCTTGAAGTCAAAGACGAAATGCTACATTTGGCAATACAGGATGCTTCAAAAAGAAGCTTCTCGCTTTCTTTGTTAAATCTTGAGCAGGAGGAAAGAACTATTCCTCAGCTTGAATTCGATAACAAGATAGAATTAAACAGCAGTTCTTTTTCAGAAGCTATCACAGATGCAATGATTGTTGCAGACGCCTGCAATTTTATAACCAACAAGGCAGCAGAACAATTCATAATCGATGCTTCTGGAACCTTGAACAAGGCAAGAAGCGAGTTTGGCGGGGATGAGGCAAAGCTTGTGATAAAAGACAGCAAGGCAAAATATTCTTTGGAATACCTGCAAAAATTTGCAAAAGGAGCAAAAATCGCTGAAAAAGTGCAGCTGCAGTTTTCTAATGACTATCCTTGCAGGATTGATTTCAGAGGAGAGAACATAGAAATTGTTTTTATACTCGCGCCTAGAGTTGAAAGCAATGATGATTAAAATAGATTAAACTTCTAATTTCTGGCTTAAATTAAAGGAAAATTTATAAACATAAAATATCTATCTTCTTCGTTGTAAAATGTTAAATAAAAGAGGCCAGATTACATTATACATTATAATAGCAATTGTGATTGTCGCAGCTGTCTTATTTTTTGTATTTTTAATGCCTAAAATACAAGAAGCAGGCATGACAGAGGCTCAGGCAAAAGCTTTTCTTGAGAGCAGAGCTCCTCAATTGAAAAATTATGTTCAGGACTGCATGAAAACAACTGCGAGAAAATCAATAAATACATTGGGAAGACAGGGCGGATATATTATTCCAAGACCTGCAAGAATAGGGCTTCCTTATGCTGTGATGAGTGATGCTCCAATAATGAATTATGCTTTATTCTATGATAAAAATGCAGGAGAAAATGTAAATCTGCTTCCATCTATAAATGAAATGCAGACAGAATTAAGCAATTTCATGACTGTAAATCTTGATTTCTATAACTGCGTTGGCAATTTTGGAAGCTTCAAAAATCAGATGGAAATAACTCCTGGAATTTTAACAATTCAAAATTCAACTTTTGGAAACAACATCATAATAACTTTTTCATATCCTCTCACAATAAAGAAAGGAAAGGCAAGCATGATTGTAGATAACTATGCAGTAAGCATTCCAATTGATTTGGTGAAAATCAGGGATGTTGCTGCTCAGGTTGTCAATGGATACATGACTGGAAAAAATCCTATTGTGATTGAGAGCGAGCTTGCAAGGATTATTGAAATTAATTTGAGAACAAATCCAGATTCAGAAATAATGAGCTTGGGTTCTTCTTCCTACAGCGAGATTCCTTCTGATTCTGCAGGAGTTATTTATAATTCAAAAAATACATTGTATAAAATAGAATACAACAGAATGGGTTTGGACAAGACTTTTTCATTTTATTTCCTTGTAGGAAGTGAAAGCTGGTAAAAAAGTTATTAAAAGTTGACAAAAAGAAACTGGGCTCAAAAACCATCAAAGCACATAACAAAAGAATGAAAAGACAAAAAAAAGCGAGAAAAAAAGAAACAGGAAGCATCGGAATTAAGATAATCGCAATTTTCTGCGCATTATTAGTCGCAAGCTTGACTTATATTTCAGCTGATTCTTTTGCATTAATGAATCAGGAAAACAGCAATTCAAAAGAAATATTGCCTCTTGCCTCTGCCGCGGGGGATACAGGCTGTTGTACGAAAACAAATAATGGGGCTTATTGCGCTCCTAATGTTGAGCAAAGCAATTGCACTGGCGGAACTTTTTATCCCAACCAAACCTGCATGAATGCAGGAATAAGCGAATGCAAAACCACTGTCTGCATTGAAGCAGACGGAAGCTGTGATGCTGCAAAATACTCTGTTCAATGCGCTGACAATGGCGGATTTCCCTCTCCTGAAAAAGATATTACAAAAATCGAAGGATGCCAGCCAACATGCTGTGTTTTCAGGATTGGAGAGGTAATTCAATCAACAGAATATCATTTTTTCGAGAAAAAATGCGAGGTTCTTGCAGACAAATATAATATGCAAGTTGATACAAGAGATGATTTGAATTATCAGGATTGTGTGACTTTAACTCCGCCTGAAAGAGAAGGATATTGTTGGATGCAGGAATCATGCTTCTATACAACAAAAGGCGATTGCGACAACAAAGGCGGAACTTTCAAAAATGAAAAATGCCCTAATTGCATTTCGCATGCAAAAACAAAATGCTACACTGACGGAAATTCTTATTGGTATAACAGCTGCGGGGAAAGAGAAGGATTGCAAAATAATCAAGAATGTGCAGTCGGACAGTCTGTCTGCAGGGTCAATGAAACAACAGGAAATTCTTCCTGCCAGCAAATTAATTGCAATATCACTTTAAGTGATACAACATTAGGATACAATACTTCTTTCTTGAAAGTAGGCGAGATTGGAGTAAAAGACAAGAATGGCGAATCAAATAAAAAATCAGGAGACAATATCAGCCTCAATAATGGAGAGTCTGCATGTGTTCAATATCAGGGGCCAGGAGAAGCTCATTTTATTTACAGCTGCCAAAACGGCGATGTCATTGCAAATGCTCTCAGCGAGGACAGAGAGCAAATCTGCAATTATTCTTCAATAGCATACTGGAAAGCAAACAACTACATAAAATGTGGAAGCTGCGGAAATGATTCTGATCCAAATGTTGCAAAATACAAATGGTATAGAGCGGATTGGGCAAAAAATCTTGATTGGCTTGGACAAGCATTTTCATTTTTAGGCGCAGATCTGATTACGCCAAAATGGTGGGATATGTGGACAACGATAGGCGGGCCTACTGGATTATGTGATGGAACTGAAGATTGCCAAGGTCTTGGTGATTGTCAATTAACAGAAAAAAACAATGATTGTGTTCCAAAATATGCTCCTGCATCAAGCTCATTATGCGGAGACTGCATGACTTCAACAGCAGGCGATCCTTGGAACCAATGCGGAACAGAAGAGCAATGCCAAAGCAGAGGAAACTGTCAATGGGAAAAAATAGAGCCCAATTTCTGGGCAACATTGAGCATCTGCACAATTGAAACTGTTGCCTCAGGATTAATTTACAAATTTATCAGTGGTTTGTTTAAAAAAGAAACAAAAGCTCTTGATAAAAAAGAGAAA
>PEVX01000010.1 GCA_002780285.1 Candidatus Pacearchaeota archaeon CG06_land_8_20_14_3_00_35_12 | reverse complement strand
CGCCCCTCAAAAACGTCAACACAATTCCAATCAAGAAAAAACTATTCCTCTATCTTCTCTTCCTTCTGCCCTTTCTGCTTTTCAAGTCTCGCGATATCCCGCGCGTAATAACTTGCAAGTTCAACCAAGCCCTTTATTTTAGCGTCTTTAAGTTTCTCCTCATGCACTTTGATAAGCTTAGTTATGGATTCAACGCCTTTTTCCAGTCTTTTCTTTCTCTTTGACATTTAAGCTTTTGATTTAACCTCTTTTTCAAGTTTTGTATAATAATCGGCAAGTATTTTTATTAATTTAAAGATTTCTTCCTTGTTTATCTTTATTTTTGCGTCTTTATTGTCTCTTATTTGCTGGTATATGGAATAAAATTTTTCATATTCATCTTCTGTCAATCCATAATTAAGAAGAACTTTTTTAACTGATTTATTGCTGAAAATTTCATTTTTAACCAGGCTTTCCATCATATTGCATATTCTTATTCTCATCATTAAAGAATAGATGTTATCCGGAGAGATATCCTCCTCATCCATCTCTACAAATGTTTTTACTATTTTTATAATCCTTTTAATATCCTGAAAATGCCATTTAAACTTATCAAAATTAATTTTGGAATTTCTTAATTCTTCTAAAAGCAAGGGATTGAGAAAAACTTTTGACTCTTTTAAAATGGGCAGGGTGACAACAGGAAAATTTTCTATCCCTTTTCTAATCTCCTTTAATGTCAAGACCCGAACATCCACATCATCAAAAAGCTCTTTTATCCTTATGTCCTTTTCTTGAACAATAATCAATATATCAATATCAGAGTTTTGTTTTTCCTCTCCTCTCGCATATGAGCCATAAAGATAAACTCCTAAAACATTTGGCATAAACTGAATAAGCTTGCTAAGAACCCTTTTCTTAAGGTCTTCAATTCCTTCTGGAAGTATGACTAAAACTTCTTTTCCTTCATACTCCTTGGGGACATAAACTGCTGCCCCATTTCCCATTCCTATGGCTGTCTTTGATATTATCATATGTAAATACGAGTATATACATTTATAAACTTTTCTTTTTTTAAGGCTCGTCGCTTTCCCCACACCACCACAAAACGACCAAAAAACCCTAACGGTCGTCGCCTGCGGGCTCCTCCCTCAGCTCGGCGCTGAAGCGCCTTCGCTCTAGTTATTATCAACCCTTTTCTTTTGTTTTCTTTATAATCCACCAGAATTTGAATAATTTCTTTGGATTTTTTCTTTCTTTGCTGAAATGCTTTCTGCATAAATAGCACCAGCCATTGCATATATCTCCTTTATGCTTGGGCAAGCCGTAAACTTCTGCATAAGGCTTGTTGTTGCAGTCTCTCCAATCGCATTTAAACTCTGGTTCTTCAAGTTCTTTTTCTTTTGCCATTTTTCCCTTCATTCAGCTACCTAAGCAAACCGCTAAAATTTATACCCCAAAACTTTGAAAATAAAATCTTCGATTTCTCTTAATTTATCTTTATTTAAACAAACCTGCACGCCATAGGAAGTTGGTTTTGATAATATTACGCCTTGCTTTATCAGTTCTTTTGCAATTTTACCTATATCCTTGCCCAGATGAGAAGGAAATCCACTCTTTAAAGTGTCAAAAGGAGTATGAACCCCACCAATAACTTTTTTTCTTCTTAAATGATAAAGAATGGTTGCTTTAATCTTGTCTTCATCGCTGAATTCCATAAGATAATGAATAAATGCTTATATTTAAATATTTCGAATATTGAAATATAAAAACATAGATAGAAATATTTAAAAACCTGAGATTAGTAGCATTAAAATGGAAAATGAAACGGTCTTTGTGGAAGTATTTGGAAACAATCCGATAACCAAGGTTCTTGACTTTTTGATAACTTTTCAGCTTTTTGATTATCCTCTAACAGAGATAGCTAAAAATTCTAGAGTCAGCTATTCAACTTTGCAGGCATTCTGGGATAAACTAGTTAAGAATAAGATAGTTATAAAAACGAGAAGAGTTGGAAAATCAGACCTTTACAAACTCAATACAAAAAATCCTGCTGTCCTGCAACTTATAAAACTGGACTGGAATTTAATTAGAGGGTTTGAAAAGGAAGTTTTTGCTTAGGATTAAAAAGTTCTTAGGTATAAATATAACATGGGCATTTATTTTTTAATTGCATTTTCAATCTGTTTATTTAGTTATATTTTTCATACAATAACTCATTATTTTGAATTTAAAGGAAGGAAATCTAGCAAAAAATTTAAAATTCTTTGCTCGGGAATTATTGACCTGGGCCATCTTGCCTTTATCTTTATGATAGTTTTGGATCCTGTCAAAATGAATATTCCTTACGCCTTGCTCTTTGGATTGCTGATTGGAATTCTGGGCCTTGTATTGTTTATCTTGGCTGTTAAAGAGAAAAAGGGATTTTATGAGCTAAGTCATCTTATTAAAACAGGAGTTTATTCCAAAATCAGGCATCCGATGTATCTCGGGCTAATACTGGTATATGTTGGCTTTCCGCTGGCTTTTGGAAGCATTTTGACCCTGCTTTCTGCATTAATTTGGGTTTCGCTAATACTTCTATGGAAATATTGGGAAGAGAAAGAACTCGAAGAAAAATTTGGGAAGGAATATCTTTCATATAGGAAAAGAACCATTTTTTGATCTAGCTCGGCGCTGATGCGCCTTTGCTCGACATGTCGTAACATTTATATATACTTATTATATAAACTTATATAAGATGAATCAAGAGCAAAAAGCAATTTTGCATAGCCCAACATTAGAGTCTGTGATAATGGTAGAGAATACTATACAAAAATATAGCCAAGAATGCGGCAAATATCAACTTTGGAAAAAACTTCCGAAAAAAATGATGTACCAAACCTTCCTTGTTATTCTAAACTACTTAAAAGAGTCTGGAAAAATCATAATAGATAAAGACGGATGCATAATCTGGACGTACAACCCAAAAAGAATAAAGGAACTGATATCAAAAAAATTAATATTAAAATGAATAAAGAAATCTTTGTAGCTTTTATAAGTCAGAAATTAAAAGAGGAATTTAATTCATTAAAAGAAGGCAGGTTTGAGGATAAAAAATTATATGAATTTATACAAAGAGCGATAAATGATTTAAAGAAAAATCCGATGTCTGGCCTTAAGATACCTAAGAAATTGTAGCCTAAATTATACGTCCAGCACTATGGCATCACCAATTTATGGAAATATGATCTCCCAAATGGCTGGAGGCTGATATATACAATTGAAACAAATGAAGTGAAAATTGTAAATATAATTCTTGAATGGCCCGACCACAAAAATTATGAAAGAAGATTTGGGTATTAAATAAAACCCTTACGCTGCTCGCCTTCTGCCTTCTGACCGCGGGCAGATCTAAAAATCGCTGAACTATTACCAACCTTCTATCCCCTAAACCTGAACTTCTCTTTGGCGACTTTCAGAATATAGGGAATATCATCATCAGGGCTTCTGTCTTCAGGAAGCTTGTCAACATCAAACCATCTGTATTCATCAGATTCATCATTCAAAATTATTTTTTCATGCTCATCAATTACAGCACCATACATAAAAAAGACGCAATGCGCAATATTCATGAAATTTGGAAGCTCTTTTACAAACAGCATCCTGATTTTGTCCTTTTCAAGCTTGGCTCCTATCTCCTCTCCTGCCTCTCTTATTATGCCTTCATCTGAAAATTCTCCCAGTTCAATCTTCCCTCCTACAGTTCCCCAATAAAAGCCATATTTCTTCTTTTTCTCTTCATTCCTTTTTACAAGAAGAATTTTAGAAAAGTCTTTATTGAAAACAAATGCAAAGACTGCCATGCCAAATTTTTCTGGCTTTGCCATAAATATTATACTCTCAGGAAGTATAAAAAGATTTCAGGCGCCGATTGATGTCAAAGCCGCCAAGAAAAGCGTTTCCCACTTCCAACTCAATACGGCAGCCCTGCGGGCGTTGTCAAATCCAAAAGAAGATGCGAAATATAGCCCAGGCACGAGAAGCTTACAAAAAACCAGTTCCTGGAGCTAAATCCCAGCACAAAAGCCACGACCGCGGCTATTGCTATCACTTTGAACAGCCTTCGGCTGTGGAAAAATTTCCTATGGCTCCAATTTCCCGGCGGATCCAAGAAATCCGGAAGGACAGCGCCAAGAAAAATGAGCGCGCTGTAAAGATGAAGATAGCCAAGACCAAATTTATCAAGAAGAAACCATGCTCCTAAGAACATTAAAAATGCAAAGAACAAATGAACAGGCTTGTTTGGCATTATACTAAACCAACTTTTATGTTTATATTTTTTGTCATTAGTTAAAAAGATTTCAGGTACTGACGTCAAAGCCACCAAGAAAAGCGTTTCACATTACCCACTTTACTCTGCGCGTCTGACGAGGCGCGCCCCCCCAGAGCGCTGAACAAATACCAAATTCTTCTCAGAAATCAGTAAATTAATTGCCTTTGAGAAGGCACGCCTCCTTCAGTCAGGAAGGCGAATAAAAAACAAAACCTAATAACAAAATTTCACAACGCCGTCATATACTCCTTCAAAGGCTCAAGCACGATTTTTGACCAGCCTTCAACTGCAACTTCAGGAGAAGAGCAGATTTTCTCCAATTCTTTGATTGTCCTGAATTCGCACCTGGCAATTGCAGGGTCATTAGGCACTATCTTCTCTGAATTTGTTTTAAGAACATACAAAACACCGAAATGAACTCTTCCGACAGGCTCTGAATCGTCATTGATATAGCCCAAAATTCTTGGCCCGCCGATTGCTTTGAAAAGTATTTCCCTTGGAACTTCCTCTTTCAGCTCTCTCAGCACGCTCGTATGAATCGGGTTTGCCGCCTCATCAATCTTCTCAATGTGCCCGCCGACGCCCCAGGACCATTTTCCCTGAAGCCTTTTTTCAGAATACTTGGAATCTTGTGAAGCCCTTTGGTACGCAAAAACTTTCTTCAGGCGCGGATTGACTATGAGGCAATAGCCTATAGGCTGCTTGTACCCCGGATTATTTTCAACATTCCCTCTTTTGTCATACTGGAAGTTTTTCAGGATTCTTGATTTGAAATCCACGCCATTTTGAGGCCTGAAGCCGTTAAAGTAATCCTTGCCGAAAAGAACGTTCTTCTCAACAACCATTATTATCTTCTCGCTCTTTTTTTCGTCAGCCATTTTGATAGTATCAGCCCGGCGTTTAAAAGTTTATTTGCACAGCAAAATATATCTTCCCCCAGCCAACAATCTTTAAAAATTCTTTTTTTCTGAATCTTTGATGTATTACCACAATCATCTCCCAAAGATCCCCAGAAAGGAAAGACATAATCATTATAATGGAAACGGGAAGAAAAAAAATTCAGACATTGAAATTGACATCACCTTCACCGAAATAACAACCACCATTTCAGTCCCGCAATCCCTGTTCGCCAAGAACGGCTATACGCCGCGGCTTCAGCAATTAAAAGAACAGGAACACAGGGGCAAATACCGCGGGCGCTAAACTAGCGGATAGTTATTATCACAAATTTTTAGGGGGCTTCCTGACATCGTTCAAAGCCCAGAAAACGCTGAACCAACCCCAATAAATTCTAAGAATTCTCTAATTCCAATACTAATTCTAAAAACAATTAAATTCTAAATAAAAATGAAATAAACAAGCCGGGAAATTTATTTCTTTTTTCCCATTATTCTAAAGACCTTTGTTCCGCAGGTGGGACAAACTCCGTGTACTGCAGCCAATTCGCCGCCTCTTGACTTGATTGTGGTGTCTTTAGGGTCTTTGATTGTTACTTGCTTCTTGCATTTCATGCATCTTCCTTCTGGCATTTTTTTAATTTTCCTCCTTTTTGTTTATTTTAGGTTATTTTATTTAAATTAATCACTCGTCCTTTAAATTTATTCAATTAACAGCTTACTTTCTTTTCGCTTTTCCTTCTTTAAGCTCAATATTGATTGCAAACACTTTTGCAAGCAAATTGTATATCCATACAGTCAAAGCTGTAAGAAGAAAAGCCAATACAAAAGAGGTTCCGAGATAGAAAAGCCATTGTCCTGCTGTTGTTGGAACAGTCAGACTTTGCTCTCCGAGTGCCTGGCTGACGCCGGCAATATTCGTTGTCAATGAAACAACAGTGAGCAAAATCGCGTTCAAAATCACATATAGCAAGGCAATAACCCATGCTGTGGACCAAACTGAAATTTTTGTCAGTTTCATTTTCTTTTTGTTTATTATATTTTCCTTAATATTGAGGTGTTTAAAAAGATTTTGATGAGTGATTGGGGTATTAGTTCAGGCCCGAAAGCCCAAAATCCTCCCATAGTTAGGCTTAAAAATCCTTTTTCCCTGTAATAAATATGGCTGAAAAAGAGGAAAAAGGCATTCCTAAAAAAGAGATTGAAAAGCTCGTCTGGAGAAAAGAGGAAAAAACCGCCAAGTTTGATGAAAAGCAAAAGCTTCTTCAGATGTCTGAAATAAGCCTCTGGCTTGACCATTATGATGATATTTTCTCTGACTTTGACCCAAGGCCTTTTTCGCAAAGGGCATTGTCAGATGATTTTTTACTTGAGGCAAAGCGCGCGAGCAAGGAAAAAATCTCAGGCGCAATAGAAATGCAATTCCTGATTCCTCATGACAAGCGCAATAAAGAGCTTGAAAACACAATTAAAAAGCGTCTGCATGACCATTTCAAAA
>PEVX01000028.1 GCA_002780285.1 Candidatus Pacearchaeota archaeon CG06_land_8_20_14_3_00_35_12 | reverse complement strand
ATAAAAGATACAAAAATCTGATTGGCAAAAAAGCAAAAATTCCTTTATTCAATTTTGAAGTTCCTATAATTTCAGATAAATCTGCAGAAATGGAAAAAGGAACAGGTGTTTTGATGATTTGTTCTTATGGTGACAAATATGATGTCGAAGCAATAAATAGGCATAAGCTGCAGCCACGAGTCATTTTAAATCAGGAAGGCAGAATAAATTCCGGAGAATACAAAGGAATGTCTGTTAAAGAAGCAAGAAAAAAAGTTCTCCAGGATTTGAAAGAAAAAAATCTGATTTCAGAACAGAAATCAATATCCAATTTCGTGAATGTTCATGATAAATGTGGAACAGAGATAGAATTTTTGCCGACAGAGCAATGGTTCATCAACATTTTGAATAAAAAGAAGCAGATGCTTGAGCAAGGAAGAAAAATCAAATGGCATCCAGATTACATGCTTAAAAGATATGAAAATTGGGTTAATGGATTGGAATGGGACTGGAATATTTCAAGAGACAGGCATTTTGGAATTCCTATTCCTGTATGGACATGCAAAAAATGCAATAAGACAATCGCTGCAGAAGAAAAAGAACTTCCTGTCGATCCTTTGCAGACAAAGAAAAAATGTTCTTGTGGAGAAACTGCCGAACCAGAAAAAAAAGTGTTGGATACATGGGCAACTTCATCTCTTACGCCACAAATTGGATTGTCCTTAGTAAATGATAAGATAAACTTGCCTTTCTCATTGAGGCCCCAGGCTCACGACATAATTAGAACCTGGGCATTTTACACAATTGTAAGATCTTATTTGTCTGAAAAAGAAATTCCGTGGAGTGATATAATGATTTCTGGTTTTGTTACATTGCAAGGAGAGAAAATGTCAAAATCAAAAGGAAATGTCATTGATCCTGCAGAAGTTTTGAAAAAGTATAGCGCAGATGCTCTGAGATTCTGGGCAGCCGGCTCTTCTTTGGGGGAAGATTTGGACTATCAGGAAAAAGACATTCTTACGGGCCAAAAGTTTATTACAAAACTTTGGAATGCTTCAAAATTTGCTTTTATGAACTTAGAGGGATACAAGCAGGAAAAACCGAAAAACTTGGAGATAATGGACAAATGGATAATCTCAAAATTAAATAATCTTGTTAAAACCTGCACAGGCTCTTTTGAGAATTATGAATTTTCAAGAGCGAAATCAGAGACAGAAATTTTCTTTTGGCATACATTTTGCGACAATTATCTTGAGATAATAAAGAAAAGAATCTATGAGCCTGCAAGCAAGGAAGAGAAAATTTCTGCCCAATACACATTGTATCAATGTTTGCTTGCAGTATTGAAATTAATGGCCCCGATAATGCCACATATTACAGAAGAGCTCTATCAAAAATATTACAAAAAGAATGAAAAAACAAAAAGCATTCATCTTAGCAAATGGCCGGAATTTGACAAAAAGCTGGTTGATGAAAAAATAGAAAAAATAGGTGATGAATTTATTGATGTTCTTGGAAAAGTAAGGCAATATAAGACAAAAAACCAAAAATCCCTGAAGGCAGAGATTATTCTGACAATTGAAAAAGAAAAAATGAATGTTTTGAAGCCCGTTCTGAAAGATTTGAAGGCTGTAACAAGTAGCAGAGAAATAAAAGAAGGCAGTTTTGCCATTGAATTTATCTAGCTTTTTATTTGTTTTTTTGAATAGCTTTTTATACTAACTAACATATATTATTTTTGTAGGAGAAAAGAAAAAAAATGGATGATGCAGATCGCTTTAAGCTTAAAGAAATAGTTGATGAACTTGGAAAATACAAGGGGAGACATACAGAGCTGATTTCTGTCTATGTTCCTGCGGGATATAACCTTAATTTGATAAACACACAATTAGAAACAGAAAAAGGAACAGCCTCAAATATAAAATCGAAAAATACAAGAAAAAACGTTCTTGATGCCCTTGAAAGAATATTGAGAAATTTCAAACTTTACAAAGGAACTCCTGAAAAAGGGATTGCTATTTTTTGCGGAAATATTGCAGCGCAAGAAGGAGTTCAGGATATCAAGCTCTGGGCTATTGAACCCCCTTTTCCATTAAAAGTTAAAGTTTATCGCTGTGATCAGGAATTTTTGCTTGATCCAATAAAAGAAATGCTTGAGGCAACCGAAGTTTATGGTTTAATTGTTATTGAAAGAAAAGAAGCTACGCTTGGGTTGCTTGAGGGCAAAATGATTAAGATTCTGAAAAAAATGACAAGCGGTGTTCCTGGGAAAGTTAGGGCGGGTGGGCAGTCTGCAGCAAGATTTTCTAGAATTACAGAAAGTCTGGCGAAAGAATTTTACAAAAGAGTTGCAGAATCAGCAAAAATAGAATTTTTTGAAATGAAAAAATTAAAAGGTATTTTGCTTGGAGGGCCGGGTCCTACAAAAGAAGACTTTCTAAAAGAAGGAGAATTGCCTACTGCATTGAAAGAAAAGGTTATTGCAATTAAAGATATAGGTTATGCTGATGAATTTGGCTTGCAGATGCTCGTTGAAGCTTCAACTGATGTTCTATCACAGCAGGAAATAACAAAGGAAAAACAGCTCCTGCAATCTTTCTTTTTGATGCTTGCAACAAAAAAGGAAAAAGTATCATATGGCTTTGAAGAAGTTAAAAAAGCCCTTGAGGTTGGCGCAGCTGAAAAAATCATAATCTCTTCTGTTCTTAAAAAAGAGCAGATTAATGAATTGATTGAACTGGCCAAGAACACAGGCGCATCTTTAGAAATGGTTTCAGATGAAACTGGTGAAGGGCTGGAATTTAAGAATCTTGGTGGCGTAGGAGCATTTTTAAGATTTCAATTTCAATTTTAAATCAATAAAATGAGCGCAGAAACAGAAAAAGAATCAATTAAAAGAATAGAGGCTGCATTATTTCTTGCAGCAAGATTCATGTCAATTCCCGAGCTAGTTTCATTGACTGGGATTAATCCGATTTCTTTGAAAGAACTGATTGAGAAAGTTAGGCAGAAATATGAATCGTCTGAAAGTGCTCTCGTCATTTTAGAGAAAAATCAGCTCTATAAAATGGATGTTAAATCTGAATTTAGTTCTCTCATAAATAAATTAGCCACAGGTTCAAGCGAATTTACAAAAGCTGAGCAGGCAACACTGGCGATAATTTCCTATAAACAGCCAATCAGACAGAGTGTTATTGTAAAAATCAGGGGAAACAAAGCATATGACCACATAAAAAAATTTATTGAATTAGGATTGATAAAATCAAAAAAAGTAGCTCATACTTTGGAAGTTTCCTTGAATGATTCTTTTTATGACTACTTCAGCATTGGCGAGAAAGTAAAAAGCCCCTCTCCTGAAAAATAGTTTTCATGCCGCATATATCTTTAAAAAATTAAAAGATTGATTAGCTTTGTTTAAAATGCTACTCATATCTTTTGCAGTTTACATCACTGCCTATTTCGGATTTCTTACAGCCGCCTTTTTTATTTTGACTTTTTTTGAGCATAAAGACAAGCTTTCAGACCCGTCTTCAAAAAAGACGCCTTTTGTTTCCTTCATCGTTCCTGTTTTCAATGAAGAAAAAGCGATTAAAGATACAATTCAATCACTTTTGCAGATAGACTATCCTAAGAATAAATATGAGATTATCATTATTGATGATGGAAGCACAGATAATACTTATAAGGTCGCAAAAAAATTTGAGTCACAACAAGTCAGGGTTTTTACAAAAGAGAATGGCGGCTGCCCAAGCGCCCTGAATTTTGGAATTAAAAAGGCCAAAGGCGAATTGATAGCAAGATTTGATGCAGATACAACGCTTGCAAAAGATGCCCTGAAAAAAATAATCGGATATTTTGAAAATCCAAAAGTCATGTCTGCGACGTCTTCCTTGAATGTCAAGAATCACAAAGGATTCCTGCAAAATATTCAATGGGCAGAATATCTCCAAGGCATTTTTTTAAGGAAGATTTTTGATTTGAATAATGCAATTCACGTCATCCCCGGCCCATTGTCTTTGTATCGCGCAGAATTTTTTTCAAAATATGGCGGTTTTGATGAAAAAAATATAACTGAAGATACTGAAATGGCTATGAGAATACAAAGCAAAGGATATGAAATAAGAAACAGCATCAGCGCGAATGTTTATACAATAATTCCCGAAACTTTTGCATTTTTATTGAAACAGAGAACAAGATGGTACACTGGATTCCTGAAAAATGCATGGGCTTATAGAAGTCTATCCAAAAAAAAGAACAATCTGTCTTTGTTTATCCTCCCTGCGGCCATAATCTCAGTTTTTCTCGCATTTTTATCTTTTTTTATCATGGCCTATTTTAACTTTGGCGCGATTAAGGGCCAAATGATTAAATTAAGTGTGACTGGCTTCAGTTTCTCACATTTTTTGAGCTCTATAACTTTTAGCAACATTACAGATTTTCTTTATAATTATTTTTCAACCCCTTACTTTTTTTTCTTAATTCTAGGCCTGCTTCTTATGCTTTTCTTTTTTATAATTGCTAAATATGCCTCAGGCGAGAAAAGGAATATTTTTTGGGCCTGCTTCTTATTTTTCATTTTTTACATTTTCTTTTTTATTTTATGGTGGGGCATAGCAATCTTTTATATGATTTCAGGAAAAAAGCAAACATGGGGTAAAAGAGTCTATATAAGAGGAAAAAGAATTTGAATTTTCCATTCTTGCATTTGATGCTAATAATACTTAAAAATGCAGGAATAAGATAAAATTAATGAATAAAAATGGCTGTTAAATCTGAAAGAAAAGGTGAGTTAAAAAAAACAATAGATTCAAACAAGTATGCTGCTGCCTTTGCTATCAGCGCCTTACTGCTTATTATTGGAATTCTTATTGGAAATTATGTCTCTTCCTCAAAAATAAAAACCATTGACAAAATGGAAAATGATCTGAAATTCGAGATGATGTCAATAGAGCTGCAGGATTTGCTGTATCAGCAAAGCCCCTGCTCATTTTCAATTACCCCTCTCGAAGAAAAATTAGAAGATGTTAATTCAAAAATCGCATTCATGGAATTTCATCTTGGAAAAAAAGATTCAAATTTGCTGGAATTAAAAAAATATTATTCGCTCTTAGAGGCAAAACATTTCTTGTTGATGAAGACTAGGAAAAACAATTGCAATTTAAACTACTCATTAGCATTATTCTTTTATTCAAATAACAATTCTTTTATCGCAGAAAGTGAAAGACAGGGTTATGTTCTTGACAGCTTAAGAGACGAGCTTTCTCCGCAAAAATTCAAAGTATATCCATTTGATGTTGATCTGAATTTAGATATAATTAAGGATTTGGAAGCGCTCAATAATATTGCCGAAGTTCCAACTACAATTATTGATGGCGCAGTTTTTATTGGCTTCCATTCAAAAGATGAATTGAGAAAATATATTTTATCTTAATTTTTGACATAAAATGCAGGATAAATGTGCTGTCTGTGGGATTGAGGGAAGAAAATTATTTGATACTATCTCAAATTTTAGATTTCTCAGGCTTTGCAGCAGATGCGCTTTTCAAGAGCATGCTACCCTAATAGAAAAACCAACAGAAGAACAGATAAGAAAAGCAAACACAGCCTACTCAGTATATGAAAGACTCGCAAAAGCTGCCGGATTTGAAATTAAACACAATCAATTGCGAAAAAAAACCGAAGAAGTTGAAATTTCTGCAGACTTTAAAAAAGCGCTTGATGAGGAAGAGCCAAATTCAAGAAACTTGAAGCTCATTCCAAATTTTGCTGAACTTTTAAGGCAAAAAATGGCCGAAAGGCAGATAACTTCTGAAGCTCTTGCACAGCAGATTGGGACTCATCCAGATATAATATCTGAGGCTGAAAAAGGTTTTCTTAAAGATTCAGATACTGCCAAAAAAATAGAGCAATTTTTTGGAATAACTCTTTTTGAAGAAAAAAAAGTTCCTGATTATTTGAAAAGGCTTGAGGAAATACAGAAAAACAAAAAAGCAGCAGCCCTTGCGAATCTTGGTGAAGGAATAGCCATAGACTTCAAATCAACAGAACTTAAAATAGGCGATCTAAAAAAAATTAAGGAGAACTTGCAGGAAACGGACAATTCTGAGAATAATTAGATTTAAAAAGCAAAAAATATAGAGTTTAAAAATGATAAAGGTAATTAAATCTGAGAAAAACAGCCTGCAGATTGAAATAGATAATTTAACTTTGGCAGAACTTCTTCGCGTTGAATTATGGAATGATGAAGATGTCCAAAATGCTGCCTGGCAGAGAGATCATCCAATCAAAAACCCAGTTCTTTTCATACAAACTAAAAGCAAATCCCCAAAAAAAGCTTTGATTGATGCAATTTCAAGAATTGAAAAAATAAACGATTCTGTTGTTGATGAATTCAAAAAATCAATTAAGTAATAATTCCGGTTTGTCTTTAAGCGCCATTTGAATATATGGCAGTTCTCTATATGCTTTTTTTGTTGAACAATGAGTCATTGATGCAAGCACTTTGGCATTTTCCCTTCTTTCACCCTGCTTTTCAATCCAAAATTTCAGGATTCTCGAAGGCCTCTGATAGCTGACAAATTTATCTGTTTTATTCTTCTTGGCAGAGCAAATTCCTGCGCTGACAAGCAAATCAACATATACTAAAAAACGCCAATGCTGTCTCCTGATTATCCTTCCTCTTAAAACATCAGCTTTGCTTAAAATATCATACGCTTTGGCAAGCTCCTGTGCTTTGTATTCCAGAGGCAGATTTTCATCTAGCCACATAATAAACTCATCAATTTCTATGCCTGCGTTATCAAGAATTCCAATTGCTTCCTGCGTTTTTCCCTTTAGGACAACTTTCAGAACTTCAAAAATACTTTTATTTTTCTCTCTTCCGCCTACAAGTTCTGGGCTTAATTCAAAAATTTCCTTTTTTTCATTTGCCATCACCATCAAACTTTGAAGGTCATTTATGGCTGCTCTCGCATCTCCTGAAGATTTTTCAGCTATTACTTTAAGCAGATTCTGTTTTATTCTGAATTGTTCTTTTATTGAAATCATTGTGAGAATCCTTTCAATATGGTATACCGCAAGCTTTTGTAGGGGAAGGAGCTCTGTTTTGTTTCTTATCTTGTTCAGTTTTTTCTGCCAGGCATCATTTGTTGTCAGGATAATTGGGAATTTGCTTTCTAAAATCAGCTCATTCAAAGCAGTCCATCCGCCCCTGTCTTCATGCTCATTTATTCCTTCAACTTCATCCACAAGAATTATTCTCCCTTTGTTGTAAAGACTTTTTTGCAGTGATGCGCTTTTCAAAACCGAATTTATTTTTTCCTTATCTCTGAAATCGCTTGAATTTAATTCAACTAATTCATAGCCCAATTCTGAGGCAAGAGCATAAATCAAAGAAGTCTTTCCTGTTCCAGGCGGGCCGTACAAAAGCAGGGCTTTTTTTCTCTGTTTTCTGTAATTTATCACAAAGAACAGCAATTTTTTTGCAACTTCCTCCTGCCCGATAATCTCTTTCAATAATTTCGGCTGATATTTTTTTGAAAGCATATTTCCTCTTTTAGCTTATTTTCCAACTGCAACAAAAGATGCGAGCAGGGCTTCGAGCTGAATAAATTCGTCGCTTCCTTCAACAATTCTGAATTCTATCTCGCCTGTTTTTTCTGTAAGCAAAACCTTTTTTTCATCAGGTATTGACAAGCCCCAGATTTGCCTTTGAATTTCTTTTATTATGTCCTGTCCTGAAAGTCCTTGCTTAAGCATCGTATCAAGTAGCATTTCTCTTGCCTGGCTGAAATTTCCAGTAGACGCAGTTTCAAGAATTAATTTTACGTCCTGAGGTTTTGCGGCAGATGCAATCTTGTAAATCAATTCCTGAGTTATTTCTTTGCTTACGCTTGCGCTTGCCTGCAGCATATTAATAACCCGTCTGCAATCTCCTTCGCTTAAACTAAACAATTCATCAACAGTTCTTTGATTAATCTGCAAATTTTCTCTTTCGCAGATTTTCTCTATTATTTTAGTGATATCTGCTTTTACAAGAGGTTTGAATCTGAAAACAGCGCAACGGCTTTGAATAGGGTCTATGATTTTGCTGCTGTAGTTGCATGAAAGTACAAACCTGCAGGTTTCGGTGTACATCTCCATTGTTCTTCTAAGGGCATGCTGAGCGTCTTTTGTTAGCGCATCAGATTCATCAAGAAAAATAAGCTTGAATGGAATGGTTGATAACGCTTTGGTCCTTGCAAAACTTTTTACCTTCTGTCTTACAACATCTATTCCTCTTTCATCAGATGCATTTAATTCAAGAAAATTGTCATGCCATGCATTTCCAAAAAATTTCTTTGCGATGATTATTGCCAGAGTGCTTTTTCCTGTTCCCGCAGGCCCTGCGAAGAGCAGATGGGGCATATTCTTTGCTTCAACAAAAGCCTTCACTCTTAAAACAATTTCTTCCTGCCCAACAACATCTTCAAACTCTTTAGGGCGGTATTTTTCAGTCCATATCGCAGTCTCTGAATTTTCCTTAGCCATGGTTTTTTTGAACTTCTTTTTTTTATAAAGATTGTTGTACTCTAAAGCATAAGCTATTTAAATCTTAAAGAGCGTAATAGTGGTATGATTTATAATGTAAATCTTCCTAAGAAATGGAATAAAGATCTTGCTTATCTTTTTGGGTTATTGTTAGGGGATGGTTCGCTGCCAGTTACTAATTCAATAAGACCTAATGGAAAATATCAGAAAAGATATTTAATTTATTTTATATGCAACTCTAAATCTTTCTTAACTGCTATCTATATTCCTCTTTTCAAAAAATTATTTGGGCTTACTCCTAGGGCAGACCTAATTAAAAATAAGATAAATATATTATATAATTGTAGAATTGAATCAAAAGCTATTTATGAATTCTTGAAAAAGAAAGGTTTTACGATTGGTCGAAAGGCAAGAATAGCTAAGATTCCCAGACAAATGCCTAAAAAATATTATGTTTACCTTCTAGCAGGGCTTCTAGACACAGATGGAGGTAAAAAAGGAAATGGGTTTGGTTTGTCTACAGCTAGCAAAGATTTAGCTTCTTTTTGTATAAATGTTTTTAAAGAACTAAATTTACCCTATCATTCGTGCCCATGGCTTTACAAAGAGCATATTTATCACCAAATCTATATAAACAGGAAGAATATGCAAAAAATATTAAAAAAGATTCCGCTTAAAAATCCAGATAAAATCGCATTTATTAGCTCATAATCCTGCCACAGTAGCTCAGTTGGTAGAGCAATACCTTGGTAAAGCTCTCTTTGTGAAAGAGACCTCGGAGAGAAAATAACAAAAAGGTATAGGTCGTGTGTTCGATCCACACCTGTGGCTTGAATTTTTTATTGTCGGCACTGCGAATCCCGGCGGGAGCATTCTTAGTTTTTAAAAAGATTTAAATTCTATAATTAAGAGAACGTACTTTTGGATACAAACTCCGCCTGAGGCTTTGGTTTTATTTGACTAATTCAGTCAAATCAATCTCAAACGCAGAAGTTGGCATGTTTAAGCCCCAATTTTCAAGAACCCCTGGATGAATTTCTCCAAGAAAGCCAATTTCTTTTTTATCAACCATTATGCTAGCGCATCTTCCCCTTATGAAACTCTCTTTCTCAGTTTTTTCTATTTTTACATTTTCAATGCCCAATTCTCTGATTAAAAATTCAAGATCTTGCCTTATTTCTGTGAAATTTGTCTTTGCATCGCTTATTGCGCAGCAAAGCTTTAATTTGTCCTGGGCCTTCTTGCCTTCAACTTTTATGCAGTTTCCTATCTCAAAGATTTTCTGCGGAAATTTGCTGTCTTTGTTCTTGAACAAAAATTCGAGCATTGACGGAAGCATCCAGTTTCTCAGGCAGGAAAAATTTTCAGAAACAGGATTCGCAATCTCTACGATTTTTTCAGCAGATTGAATTTTCATCTTTTTGAAAAGCTTGTCCTTGCTTGTCAATGTGAATGTGGCGACTTCCTGAGCTTCAATTCCAGTCATTAATTGAGCTATTCTTCTTGAGAAAATATTTTCTTTGCTGTTTTTTCCTGTCGTTGAAAGCATTGGTTTTTCGGTTTCTATTTTATTATATCCATAGCTTATGATGATATCTTCAATAATGTCCCGAGAATCAATTATGTCCTGCCTGTATGCCGGATATTTGCAGATAAAATTTTTTTCAAAGATTACATCAAATCTCGACATTCCAAGCAATTTTATTATTTCTTCATTTTTCAGCTCTTTTCCAAGGACAGAATTTATTTCTGCGGCAGTAATTTCCATTTTTTTCTCATTTAAGTTTGGTGTTGTTATATTCGCAGGTTTAATGCTGACTTTTTCTATCTGAGCCCCTCTTTCTGCAAGAGCGCAAATCATAACATTAAGCACAGGCTCGATAAATCTCATGTCATGCCCAGTAACTTCGACAAAAACATTTTTTGTTTTTTCAGTGACCTTTCCAGTATAATCGCTGTTTATTATTGGGGGCATGCTCAGGACATTACCAACAGAGTCTATCAGCAAGGGATATTCCTTGAAATTAGAGATTAAATTAGCATATTCTCTGCCTTTTTCATGCCTCTGCAGTATTTGTTTTGGAGTGAGCGGCTCTGAAAAATCAAGCGGGATGAATTTTATTTCCTCTGGCTTTATTGCTTTGTAATTTACAGGCCACACAATCTTATCGAAATCATAAACCCCCATTGCAGCCTCTTTTCTTTTTCTTCCAAAAAGCTCGCAAAGCTTTTCTTGAAGCTGGATTAATTGTTTTATTGCCTCAGTATTCAATTTTAAATTTTTTACAACCGCGCATACAATCATTGGGCGTATTTCCTTGAGTTTAGGATCTACATTAACAACATATTTTCCTTCAGCCAATTTGTATTTTGGAATCCCTTTTTCCTTTCTGATTTTTGCCTTGATTTCCCGGCTTAACCCTTCAGAGCTCCACAAATCAGGCCTGTTTACATCAGCAACCTCTATTTTCAATAAATCCCCTTCCTCAGAATCTATTTCTGCCTTTGCAAAATTCAATATTTTCTTCAATTCTTCAATTTTGAATTGTTTCCCAATCAAACTGCAAAGGTCCTTTTTTGAAACTTCTATTGTTGGCATTTTTTCTTTTGTTTTTTATTTTGTTTTTCTTAACCAATTTAAATTGTCGCTGAATAAATATCTTATATCATGAATTTTTAATTTGAACATTGCAAGCCTGTCTATTCCAAGCCCCCACGCAAGAACCCTCACATCATCAGAATCTTTTTTTTCCTTTTTACTCTGCAAAAGAGGCTCTACAACTTCTTTTCTGAATATCCCTGCCCCGCCAATTTCAATCCATCCAAGTTTTTCATGTCTTATGTCCATTTCGACGCTTGGTTCTGTAAATGGAAAATAACTTGGCCTGAATCTGATATCTTTTTCAGATACTCCCGCTATTTCAACTGCAAATTCTTTGAGAATTTGCAATAAATTAGAGAAACTGAGTTTTTTTCCAAGAATAATGCCTTCCATTTGATTAAATTCAGTTAAGTGTTTTGCATCAACAACATCAGGACGATAGCAGCGGGAAATTGCAAAGTATTTTCCGGGGACATTTGGAGAAGAAGCCAGTTTTAATGAGCTTATTGCAGTTCCCTGAGGTCTCGGGATAATTCTTTTTGCAAGTTTTAATTGCCATGCATACTTCCAGCCCTGTTCATGCATTTTTTTAACAGCATCAACTATTTTTTTATTAGGGAGTTCGACTTCAAAATCTTCTTTGATATAATATGTTGCGCTCCATTCTCTTGCAGCATGAAATTGCGGCTGGAAAAGCGCATCAAAATTCCAAAATTCATTTACAATTGTAGGCCCTTTCATTTCTTCAAAACCCAAACCTACTAATTTTTCTCTTGTTTCTTCAAGAAATTGATAATACGGCTGTCTTTTTCCGCCATAAACCTCAGGAATTTTGCTGCTTACATCATAGTGCCTGAATTCTTTTCGCTTCCATTCTCCGCTTTTAATTGTTTCTGGAGTTATCTCTTCTATTAAATTAATTTTTTGCAGCTCATTTGCTTTTGCGAATATCTTTTTTCCTTTATCTGTTAATTCAAAAGTTATTTCGCTCGTTTCTTTTGTTTCTATTATATTTCTCCTCTTCTGCAATTCCTGAAACGCGAGTTTCTGTTCAGGTTTTAATTTTTCTAATTCAATAGGCAATTCTTCCAATAGCTTTTCCTCAAGCATTTTTTTGCTTATTTCTTCCTTGCTTGTTTCTAAATTTATTCTATCAGCAATCACGCTAATGAAAGCTTTTCTTTTCAAGACTCCTAATGCAATATTGAATTCATTTTCACTAAGGCTGCTTCTTTTCTTGGCCTCATCAAGTTGGAGATTTTTGAATTCACCCAATAAATTAAGAAGTTTCCTTTCAGGCAAGCCTTCTTTTGCATAATGAATTCCATTGCTTCCCAAATCAATCTCTTTTTTTGTTTTGAATTTAGCATTAAGAAGTTCTTTATTCCCAAGAAACTGCAGTGTTCTTCTGATTACAGTCACGTCCTGTCCTGATTTTTCGGCAATTTTTGTGTCTGAGAGCAAGTTTAGATATGGTGTTATTGCTCTCTCTGCAGGACTTAGACTTGAAATAACCGCCTCAATTTCGCCATCCATTTTCAATTTTATGTAACCTCTATTTCTAAAAAACCTCTCCTATTTTAAAAACCTTTTTAAATTGACGAGTTTGATTTAAATCAAGGACTCGTAGCTCAGTCTGGTAGAGCACCGGACTCTTAATCCGGGTGTCGCGGGTTCGAATCCCGTCGAGTCCACTCATACTGATAATTATCCATAAATCAGACTATAAAGAAATAAAACGTTTGTCTGAAATTTAAAGAAATCTGCTAATTTAGCCTAAAAGTTCTTTGATGGATTCGATGTGGTCTGAAATTTCAGTGCCTTTTTTTGTTAATTTTATCAATTTAATTCTGCCTTTCTTTTCAAATGTAACAAGTCCAAGCTTTTCAAGCCCTTGAAGAATTTTTACTGCATGGCTGTATGTACAATCAACTTCTTTTGCTAAGATACTTCCATACCTAGCCTTAACAGATCGCTTCAATGCTACCAACATTAGAGCTGGTTTTTTTCTAAAAAAAACATCAAATGGATCTTTTACCATTTTTTCCATTACTTATATCCCTTAACCGATGTTTTCACAATATTTGTATATTCTGAAAACTATATTTTTAAGCATAATGTTTATTTATAAACCTTTTGTTTTATTTGAAAAACTCTTCTCAAAAGTTTTAAAAAATCATTTTGGCTATGTTATTGATGCTTGACGTAAAGATAATAAGAGAGAAACCTGGAATTGTTAAGGAAAGCCAGAAAAAAAGAGGGCTTGATGCTAAAGAGATAGATGTTCTTCTTGAATTGGATGAGAAGTGGAGATTGTTAAAGCAGGAAACAGAAAATATCCGTTCTGAGAGAAATAAAATCAGCGAGAAAATAAATGAGGCAAAAAAACACGGAAAAGATGTTGATGACATTATCAGAAAAGCAAGAATCCTGCCTAAGAAATTAGAGGAGAAAGAAAAAGAGCTTCTTGAACTGGAAGAAAAAAGAAAATTTATTCTTGAAAACCTTCCAAATATTGTTGACAAGTCAGTTCCATTGGGCGATGCTTCAAAAAACAAGGTTATTGAAAGCTTTGGAAAACCAAAAAAATATAAATTTGCATTAAAAGGGCATGAAGAAATTCTTACTGCTCTTGATTGCCTGGATATTGAAAGAGCGGGGAAAGTTTCAGGGGCAAGATTTTATTATCTGAAGGGGGATATTGTAAAATTAAATTATGCAATAATAAATTTCGCTCTTGATTTTCTAAGAGGCAAGGAATTTATTTTAATGCAGCCGCCATATATGTTAAATAGAAAAGCCCTGAATGGCGCCCTGACCCTTTCTGCTTTCGAAGAGATGATCTACAAAATCGAGAATGAGGATTTATATTTAATTGGAACAGCAGAGCATGGATTAAATGCCTATTATATGGATGAGGTATTGAAGGCAGAGGAATTGCCCATAAGATTTGCTGGAATTTCTCCCTGCTTCAGAAAAGAAGCTGGCGCTCACGGAAAAGACACTAAGGGAATTTTTAGGATTCATCAGTTTGAAAAAGTAGAGCAGTTTATTTTTTGCAAGCCTGAAGATTCATGGAAAGAATTTGATTTAATTCTCAATAATTCAAGGCAGATGTTAAAATTGCTCGAAATTCCATTTAGGTTTGTTGTGCTGGCATCGCAGGATTTAGGAAGAGTTCCTACAAAAACTGTTGATTTTGAAGGCTGGTTTCCAGCTCAAAAAACATATAGAGAGCTTGGTTCTTGCTCTAACTGCACAGATTATCAGGCAAGAAGAAGCAATATCCGATATGAAGACAAAGGAGAAAGAAATTTTGTTCATACTCTAAATAATACTGCAATTGCAACAGAAAGAATGATTACATGTATTGTAGAAAATAATCAGCAGGAAGATGGAAGCATTAAAATCCCAAAAGCCCTTTGGAAATATACTGGATTTAGGGAAATTAAACCTCAAAAAAATCAAACCAATAAATCTAGAAGGAAAAAATAATTATAGCAGCATTTACACTTTTTCTGTTTATTGAATGAACATGGCTAAAAAAATCAAAAAAGAAGCAAAACACAAAAATTTGAAAATTCTCGCAGCAGGGGATATTCACGGGGACATTGGGCTGGCAAAGCAGCTTGCTGAAAAGGCTAAAAAGGAAAATGTAGATTTAGTTATCTTATGTGGGGATTTAACTTATGCAGAAATGCATACTGACAATTTGATAAAACCCTTTATGAAGCTGGGCAAACAAATTTTGGTTATTCCTGGGAATCATGAAACCTTGGCAACAGTAGACTTTTGGACAAAAATCTATGGTGACAAGGTAAAAAATTTGCATGGTGCTGGATTAAGATTTAAAGATATCGGAATTTTTGGCTGCGGCTCTGCAAATATAGGGCTTTTTCAGCTGAAGGAGCAGGAAATTTACAATATTCTAAAAAAAGGCTACGAAAAAATAAAAAAAGCAAAGACAAAAATTATGGTTACTCATGTTCATCCTTCAGACACGCTGATGTCCAGATTGACAACAGTATTTCCCGGCTCAACAGGGGTTAAAAAAGCGATTACGCAGTTTCATCCCTCAATAAGTTTATGTAGTCATGTTCATGAAGCAGAGGGAATAGAAGAAAAATTGGGAAACACAAAAATTATAAATGTTGGAAGAAAAGGCAAGATAATCAAAATTTAAAATAGACTATGGCAAGAAAACCAAAAAAGAAAGAAAAAACAGAAATTATTGAAAAAGCTGTTCCTAATGCTGAGAAAGGCGAATATATTCTTATTATTTCTGAAAAACCGCAGGCGGCAATGAAAATTGCCGAGGCTTTAGCTGATAAATCTCCTGAAAAAAAGAACATCAATGGAATTCCATATTATGAGCTTTCCAGAGACGGAAAAAAAATAATTGTCGCATGTGCCGTTGGCCATTTATTTTCTTTGACTTCTGAAGAAAAAGGATTTCCTATATTTAATGTGCAATGGATGCCAAGCTTTAAGATAGTGCGCAGAGGCAAAGCAAAAAGCAAAGATTTCACAAAGAAATATTACTCTGCCATTTATGAGCTTGCGAAAAAAGCCTCAAGTTTCATCATTGCAACAGATTATGATATTGAGGGAGAATTGATTGGATACAATATTGCCCGTTTTATTCTGAAACAAGAGGCAAAAAGAATGAAATTCTCAACCTTGACAAAGCCGGATGTTGAAGAAGCTTATGAAAAAGTCATGCCCGCAATTAATTATGGGCTTGCAAAATCAGGAGAAACAAGACATATTTTGGACTGGTACTATGGAATTAATCTTTCAAGAGCATTAATGCATTCTCTTGGAAAAGCCGGAGCATTCAGGATAATTTCAATAGGCAGAGTTCAGGGTCCTGCTCTTGCTTTTGTTGTAAACAAGGAAAAACAGATTCAAGCATTCAAACCAACCCCTTATTGGCAGGTATTTATCATAATTGATAAGAATAATCTTGAATTAAAATATCCCAAGAACGTCGAGAAAAAAACAGAATTAGATAAGTTTCAGGCGCTTAAGGGCAAGACAGCTCTTGCGATAACAGAAAAGAAAAAAGATTCTTTGATGCCATTTTGGCCTTTTGATTTAACGACCTTGCAGGTAGAAGCATACAGACTGTTTGGGATAAGCCCTTCTCAGCTTCTGCAAATTGCCCAGAATTTATATCTTGGCGGGCTAATATCTTATCCCAGAACTTCTTCTCAGAAACTTCCCGCAAGCATAGGATATAAAAAAATATTTTCAAAGCTAGGAGAAAATATTGAATATAAAAAACTGCTGGATTTTGCTGAAAGAAAAAATCCAGTTGAAGGAAACAAAGAAGATGCGCATCCTGCAATCTTTCCTACAGGTGAATTTGGAAAACTGAACGAGTATGAAAAGAAAGTCTATGATTTGATTGTATGCAGGTTTATTTCATGTTTCTGCGGGAATGCTGAGATCGAAAATAAGACAATAAAGGTAAAAATTGATGATTTTGTTTTTGAAACAAAAGGTTTGAAAATACTTGAAAAAGGCTGGCTCAATGTTTATCCTTTGAAACTTTCAGAAAAAGAACTTGAAGATGTTGAGGGAAAAGTCAAAATTGTAAATGTTGATTTTGAAGAGAAAATGACTCAACCTCCAAAAAGATACTCACAGGCATCTTTAATCAGTGAATTGACAAAAAGAAATCTTGGAACAAAAGGCACAAGAGCGATGGTGATAGATACACTTTACAATAGAGGTTATATCAAAGAAAAAAATATTGAAGCAACCCCTTTTGGAATACAATTGATTGACACTCTGAAAAAAGAATCTCCAATAATTGTTGACGAAAAACTTACCAGGCATTTTGAAAAGCAGATTGAGCAGATTGAGAGCGGAAAGTATGACCCGCAAAAAACAATTCAGGAAGCAAAAGATATTATTTCTAAAATTTCCGCTGAATTTAGAGCAAAGGCAGAAAAAATAGGAACAGAGCTTCTTGAAGGACATCTTACATTAAAGGCTCAGGAAAAAGAAGAAGCGAGAATAATGGGGTGTCCTGTTTGCAAAAAGGGTTTTCTTGTTGTGAGAAGAAGCAAAATTGGAAAACAATTCCTAGCCTGCGATGCTTATCCAGAATGCAAAACAACTTTCTCAATTCCTCAATATGGCTTGATTAAAAAAGCAGACAAGCAATGCGAATGTGGATTTCCAAGACTGCTCTTGATAAAAAAAGGCAGAAGGCCATGGGAATTTTGTTTCAATCCAAATTGTCCTACAAGGCAGCAAAAAGAAGAGAGCAGTTAGAATATCTTGAATCCCGCGCGTTCGATTCCTTCATTTGTTATTGCAAATGAGAACTCTTTCTCAGGCAGGCTGCGATGCTTGCGCAAAACCAGCCGTTTTTTTCCATCGCGATTTTGCAGCTCGATTAAGCATTTGCTCCAGTAACTCAGCAAATCTCCTCCAACCATATGAATTCTGTCTTCCTTGTTGATTCCTGCTTCAATTTCTTCCTTGCTTAGAAAGTCATGATAAATCTGGTTTGTTATAATTACAGGAATATATCTCTTTCTTGAAATTTCAGCAAGAATTCTCAACTGCTTGGCAAGCATTCTGTTTATTATCCTTATTTTTTCATCATTTCTTTCTGTTCTTGCCTGCCCCATTTCTAGTCTGTATAACATTGTCATTCCATCAACTACAATCAAGCCAATTTGTGAGCTTTTTATTTCCTTGAGCAATCTGTCAAATGCCTGTTTTTGTTCATAGAAATTTGTTGGCTTGAGAAGAAGTATGTTTTTCAATATATCCTCAGAATCATTGTTTGTTATTTGTTTTAATCTTTCTACTGAAAATCCGCCCTCTGTATCAATGAAAATTACTTTTTTTCCTTTTGCGACAGAAGCTGAGGCTAAAAGACAGAAATTTGTTTTTCCGCTTCCTGGTGGCCCATAAAAAGTTGTTATAATATCTGAATCATATCCTCCAAGCCACTTGTCTAATTCTTTGGAGCCTGTTGAAAATTTCATTTTAAAATTCTTGTTTATTTTTCTTCTTTAACTTCTCCGTTTGGAGATTTTTCTAAAAAAATCTGTGCCTGAAATTTATAAATTTTGCATTCTGGCTTTTTCCAGGTATTCTGAGGAAGCCCGGCTTTGTTACATACGCAGTCAAGAAATTCTTTTGCATTCATCTTGTTTTCTGTAGCTACTTGCGGAAGCAAAAGTCCTGATGATTTGTTGTATTGGCAGATAAGTCCGTCCTTGCCGATATTTATTTCTTCAAGAATTTTTTCTTTTGGTGTTTTGATTTCTTCTGGCGCTGTTAAAATAGAAATTTCTATAATTATGCTGTCAACTTCAAATTTTGATAATGGCTCGAATCTCGGGTCTGAAACAGCTGCAGCAACAGCAGCTTCTGAAATAGCATTTCCAAGAGGCAGGACAGCATATGGATATCCTATGCATCCCCGAAGCTCTTTTTCCGGATAAGAGTTTAGTGTTACAAACACGCCTTTTCTTTCAGGAAATTCCTTTATTTCAAATTTTTCGTCGCGAAAACCCTCAGTTTTCGGGATCCCGAAAATCTTTTGATTTTCTTGATTTTTGAAATGCGCTGAAATTGACTTTCTTGCAATTTCAATAAGTTTTTTTCCTTGT